>NZ_JBNFOL010000007.1:0-164542 GCF_057364765.1 Brevibacterium sp. LAARM3_SD1
GGCTCAGCAACCTGGCGCCAGGTTGCTGAGCCGCCGTCGGGTAGTTCTGGGTGGGGACCAACTTGCGGAACGAACGCCGGGTGCGCCCTCATCCGATGAGCGAGCGCTCATCCCGCCGCAGGTGTGCGGCATCGGCGTACCCGACTTCGGCCGCTGCCGCGGTGCGCGAGCGTCCCGAATCGATGAGGTCTCGTGCGGCCTGCCAGCGCAGGATCTTCGCCAAGTGCTTGGGTCCGTAGCCGAACCACTCCGCGCTCAGCCGGCGCAGCTGCCGCGGTGAATACGCGAACTGTGCGGCCGCCTCGGTGACGGTCTGCGCCGGCGAATTCGCGCGCACGCCCAAGGCGCCTGCCAGAGCCATCGGCCGCAGGTCCAGCACCGCCCGATCCATCAGACCGCCAGCCGTATCAAGCAGCACCCGGGCAGATCCCGTCACCAAGGCGACCCCGCCCTCACCGACTTTCCCGCCACCGGCATGGCTGCCGCCGATGACAGCGTCGAGGGGCGTCACCCGATCGGCAAGCTCCCCCGCCGAGGTGGTCAACAGCTGCGCAAGCACGCCGGAGTCGAATCGCAGGCCCACCGTCGGTGCAGCCGAACCGTGGAACATCCGGGCCGTGGAATCGGCGCCGGCGATAAGGATCCGGTTGTCGATGACGATGAGGTCCATGCACCCGTCGGGAACGATGAGCGAGGGAGCCGCGGCAGGTGCGACAGTCGGCCCGGAAGCCAGACCGGCGGCAGTGTTCCCACGATCAGGGTCTGCCGCCTCGGCGAGGGAAGGCACCTTTTCGGGAACCGAAACCCACAGGCTCGCCCGCAGGCGTGGGATCCGGGTTTCGCGGTACACGGACTCGGCCTCCTGACGCTCTCGGCGGTAAACTCGTCTGTGTTCATCTGGTGCGAGCGGCGCGATCTGCCCCCAGAATAACGCGCGAATGGCCCGATAGAGGGTCGAACGCCCAAGCTCACGGGAAGGAATGATGGCTGCAGCATCCTCGGTGCCGGTATCGGCGCGCAGGCAGGCTCGCCATGTCACTGTCTTCCTCGATGTCGATGGCGTCCTCAATTCCTACCCTGTGCCAAAGCTGCGCGGCATGGCCGAGGGGCGGAAGAAGCTGCACGCGTGGCACTACGAACTCCATTACCGGCCGTCCGTCGTCGAATTCTTCGACCGCATCGTCGAGACCCACGAGGTCGATGTCGTGTGGCTCTCGACCTGGTCGCAGCGGTGCAAGTCCGAACTCGAACCGAAGTTCGGTCTGCGCAATTCCTTCGACGTCATCGAAATGCCCGATGAGACCCACAATCGCTTCGCTCACGATCCGCAGCAGTGGTGGAAGGCCCGTGCCATGGAGGACTGGCTGGCCACGCACGAACACGGGCGCGCGATCTGGATCGATGACGACCTGGCGTGGCCTGCCACCCGCGAGTACTTCCTCGAGAACTACTCGTCTAACCGCCTCAAACTCATCGCCCCGGACTTCTCCCACGGCCTGACGAAGGCCCATCTCAAGGAGATCCGGGAGTTCGCCTACCCGAAGACCGGCGTTGCAAAGTCTGGCGACTCGAAAACCGGCCACATGGCATCAGGCGACCCGACGACCACCAAGTCGAAAACCAACCACTCGACGACATCCGACCCGAAGGGAACTTCATGACGCGCATCGGCCTGCTCGATTCCGGACTCGGACTCCTCGGCACCGCCGACGCACTGTTCAACCTCGCCCCCGACGCCGACCTCGTCCTCGCGATGGATCCGGACTTCACCCCCTACGGCAGCCTGAGCACCGACACCCTCGAACAGCGGGCCCTGCAGTCGGCCGGGGTGCTCGCCGAATGGGAACCCGACGCCATCGTCATCGCCTGCAACACCGCCTCGGTGCAGGCCCTTGAAGCCGTTCGCGCCCGCTACGAACCGACCATCCCCATCATCGGCACCGTCCCTGCGGTGAAGATGGCCGCCGGCACCGGCCAGGACTTCGCAATCTGGGCGACGCCGGCGACCACGGGCAGCGAGTATCAGCAGAACCTCATCGACTCCTTCGCCGCCGACCTGCACGTGGCCAAGATCGCCTGCCCGGGACTGGCCGAGGCCATCAACGTCGCCGATCTGAACAAGATCGACACCGCCATCGAGGATGCCTTCACCCAGATGGGACCGGGAATGGAGACCGTGGTGCTCGGCTGCACCCACTACGGACTCGTCGCCGACCGAATCATGGCCGCCCGAGCCGGAGCCCTCACCGTCTTCGACTCCCCCATGCCGGTGGCCAAACAGACCCTGCGCCGCATCGGCCTCGAACCCGCCGGAGTCGGCGAGGATCAGCACGGCACCGGACGCGTGCTCGCAACCTTCGCGTCGGGCCGACGCGTCAGCCTCCCCCAGGCCCTGGACGCCTATCCGGCAGGCAAACGACTGCTCGCCCGCGAGGCCTGAGTACGCACCCTCCACATTCCCTCCGAGCCGGGTCTTTCCGCGCCGCGCAGGCGTAAAATGGACCAGACAGTCAATCGTCAAAGGAGGCGATTCGACATGTTGGCGCTCAGTATCCTCGCCGCACTTGTGGCACTCGGAGAGCGGACCACCTCGGATTCGACCGCACGGTCCGCCTCCGCCGATCAGGAGGCGCGCCTCGGGCACGCCTGACGTCTTCAGCGTCTGCCCAAACCCGAGGACTAGGCTGTGCGCATGGACCTCAAGCGCACGGGAAGAACAGTCATCGTCAACGGCGTCATCGCCCTCGTGATGGGTGCGCTGATGATGGTCTGGCCAGGCACCTCCGCCGAGGTAGTGGTGCGGATCTTCGCCTGCTGGCTCGCCGTCATCGCCGTCTCCTCCCTCGTGTTCGCACCGCGGGGAGGCCGCACCGGCAGCATGGTCACCCGCGCGGTTCTGCTCATCCTCCTCGGCGCGCTCATCTTCTTCACCCCGATGCTGTTCGCCTCCATGGTCACGGTGCTGACTGGATTCGCAATCATCTTCTTCAGCTTCCTCGCGCTCACCATGTCCTTCTTCATCCGTCGGTTGGGCGTCAGGACCTGGTGGGCGCTCACCGTCATCGGCGTCCTCGGCATCATCCTCGGCGGCTTCTTCCTCTTCGCACCGGGCGCCGGAGTGACCGCGCTGATCTTCACCCTCGCCGGTTTCATCATCCTCGTCGGCATCGCCCTCATCACCCTCGGCCGTCGCCTGCGCAAGGTCGACCGGCAGATGAGGGCCGATCCGCATCGCAATGGTCCCGACGATGGCGGCGGCGATGTCATCCGCGGGGAGATCATCGACTGATTCCAGCCGCCTCGGCGAGCTTCTCCCACTTCATTTGAGCCCGGTTCCGCGCAGATGCGGATCCGGGCTCAG
Source organism: Brevibacterium sp. LAARM3_SD1 (assembly GCF_057364765.1). Lineage (NCBI taxonomy): Bacteria > Bacillati > Actinomycetota > Actinomycetes > Micrococcales > Brevibacteriaceae > Brevibacterium > Brevibacterium sp. LAARM3_SD1. Next base: position 3,362 of record NZ_JBNFOL010000007.1, read on the forward strand.
TCTTACCCACGTTTCGGGCTGCAGTGGTCATTGTCACACAGCGAATCTTGGTCCCCAGCACACCCTTGTGCCACCTTCCGGATGGGCCCGCCGATATAGCACTTGACCTGGAACATCGCGTGAACACACGGCAAAACCTACCGATTGTGCATGAGCATTTCGTGAGGCTCGGGATCGGAGTTAACCGTCTATTCACTTTCGCCGTAACCTGGCGGTCATTCGACCTGCGAATCATGGAGGCAGACAGACACCGCCTCATCGACTGAATCCCGCTAGGAGAACGAATGACCCAGGTTCTGGCCCCGGAGCGCCACACTCCGCCGCCTGCCGTCGGCCGCAGCAACGACCGCCTCTGGCATCTGGCCTTCGGTGGACTGCTGGCGATCACCCTCATCGCCTTCACCCTGTGGTCCTTCGACTTCGTGGGCCGGGACGCACCCCGCATGGTGCTCATCACCACGGTCATCTTCGGTGCCTTCATGGCCTTCAACATCGGCGGCAACGACGTCGCCAACGCCTTCGGCACTTCGGTCGGCGCCGGCACCCTGACGATGAAGCAGGCGCTGCTGGTGGCCGCGATCTTCGAGGTCAGCGGCGCCCTGCTGGCCGGCGGTGACGTCACCGATACGGTCAAGAGCGGCATCGTCGACCTCAGCGGAGTGGCGATCAATCCGATGGACTTCGCGTTCATCATGATGGCGGCCCTCCTCGGCGCGGCCGTGTGGCTGCTCGTGGCGACTCGGATGGGCTGGCCGGTGTCGACAACGCACTCGATCATCGGCGGCATCATCGGCGCGTCTCTGACGATCGGCTTCGTCACCGGCAGCGGCGGACTCGCCATGGTGCAGTGGTCCGAGGTCGGTCAGATCGCGATCTCCTGGGTGCTGTCCCCCGCCCTCGGCGGACTCGCGGCTTTCGTCATCTACGGCGTGATCAAGAAGTACGTACTCGGCAAGACGCTGTCGCACACACTCAAGCCGCACATGCTCGCTCCGGTCTCCGCTGCTGAGGGATCCGTCGACGCACAGATCGACGCCGCCACCGAGGATGCCCCCACCGACGGAGGATCGATCGGCACCCATTCCGCTCTGCAGCGGTGGGTTCCCGTCATCGCCGCCGTCGGTGCGGTCATCATCACCGCGATGCTGCTGTTCAAGGGTCTGAAGAACCTCGACATGAGCGTGTCCACCGTCGGCGGTCTGCTCATCATGGCGATGATCGGCGCGACCGTGTGGCTGGCTGTGTTCGTCTTCGCCAAGACCCTGCGCAAGCAGACGGTTCCCCGCGCAACCTACATCCTGTTCTCCTGGATGCAGGTGTTCACGGCCTCCGCGTTCGCCTTCAGCCACGGCTCGAACGACATCGCCAACGCCGTCGGCCCCTTCGCCGCCGTCCTCGATGTGCTCCGCACCGGCAGCATCAGCGGCGAGGCGACCGTGCCGTTCGCGGCCATGCTCACCTGCGGCATCGCTCTCATCGTCGGTCTCTGGTTCATCGGCCGCAAGGTCATCGCGACCGTCGGCACGAACCTCACCGAAATCCACCCGGCTTCCGGCTTCGCCGCCGAGCTCGCGGCTGCGGGAATCGTCATGGCCGCCTCGGTGAGTGGCCTGCCGGTGTCGTCGACGCACATCCTCATCGGTGCGATCATCGGTGTCGGACTGGTCAACCGCTCGGCGAACTGGAAGCTCATGAAGCCGATCGCGCTGGCGTGGATCATCACCCTTCCGGCCGCCGCTGTCATCGGTTCGGTCGGCGTCATCGCTCTGCGCACCCTGATGGGCTGACCCGCTGACACGAACGCCCACAGGTGTTCACCGGATCACGTTCGAGACATCAGTTCGAGACATCATTCCGAACGGATCCGACCTTCCGCCCCCGCCGACTTCCACGCGAAGTCGGTGGGGCGATTTTCGTCCGAACTCTGGTCTCGGCAAAGCTCCCTGTGCTATCTTGATCGGCATGGGAACATTGAACAGCAGCGCAGTGACTGCGTCTTGCTTCTACATTCGTCTCCGCAGCGCCTGACAGCGCGCCGGACGAATTCTTCTGCGATCGGCTGACCGACTACGGTCACCCTGATCTCCTCCGCAAGCGCGTTGTCCTCCCGGAGAGCCCTCGGCATCCGGGCGATGCGGCAATCGGCTGATCCCATTCCGGTTCACTGACCACGTCGATCACTGCGATCGTGCAGGTCATCGCGAATCGATCTGACTCACCACCATTGCGCTGCCTCGGGTGCCTCCATCATCTTTTTGGAGCACATCCCATTGCGACCCCAGAACTCACGAAACCGTTCGACACATCCGCGTTCGACCTCACGGTCGATGCACGGCGGGCGGCATGAACTCGGCCAGAACTTTCTGCGCTCACCCACCGCTATCGACACGATTGCGAGCCTGGCTCGTTCCACCTCCGGACCGATCATGGAGATCGGTCCCGGCGATGGAGCAGTCACCGACGAGCTCTACCGGCTCGGACGAGAGCTCACTCTCGTCGAGATCGACGAAACGAGGTTGGATCACCTTGAAGACACGTACCCGCGGGCCGAGGTCCGGCACGCCGACATTCTGACCACCCGGCTCAACCGGCCGGTCATCGTCGGCAATCTGCCGTTCCATCTCACCACCCCCATCCTCCGCAAGCTGCTGCGTTCCGGACGCTGGCAGCGGGCGATCCTGCTCACTCAATGGGAGGTGGCCCGCAAACGCGCAGGAATCGGCGGGTCGACCATGATGACCGCGCAATGGGCCCCGTGGTTCGACTTCCGCCTCGTCACACGCGTCCCCGCCGATGCGTTCACCCCGAAGCCCAGCGTCGATGGCGGCATCCTCACCATCGATCGCTGTCCCACCGGATCGATCCCGACCAAGGCTCGATCCGATTATCAACAGTTCGTCCGTTCGGTCTTCACCGGTCGCGGGCGAGGAATGAAAGGAATCCTCTCGAAGATGAGCATCACCGATCATCGCACTCTGCAATCGACCATGGACCGCAACGACATCAGAGGAGACATCTTGCCCAAAGACCTCACCCCCGACCAGTGGACCGGACTGTTCACCGAACTGGCCGCCGAAACAGATCACAAGGATGCGAAGAACGGAAAGACCATGCGAAACAGCAAAGCACCCAAACAGAACCCCATCACCGAGGCGGCCCCGCAGACACCGTTGATCACCGGGGAGATGCCCATCGTCGGCGCCCAGAAGGCGACCGAGAAGCTCCAGGCCTCCATCCCGGGCGCCGACCCCAAGGCGAAGAGCCATGACAAGGGTCATCTGCAGGCCGAGCGTGGTTTCATGAATCAGCATCAGAAACCGCAGCAGCCCCAGCCGAGGTGGAACCTGCCACGCAGGTGAGTCTCCAGCGCCCCGGTCCGACGTTTCCCCGTCGGACCGGGGCGCGGCCATCTCCTCCGGAAGTTCATCTTCGCCGGGTGCCGGCGCTCGTAGACTGAAAACAGCGAGCGCTCATTCGGTCGAGAGGTCAGCCGGAATGGACAAGAACCACGGCACTCATATCAGACGCTTCATCAACGGATGGTGTCCCGGCTGCGAAGAGAGCAGCAGCCTGACACCGGGTCGACTCAACGCCGACGGAACCATCGAATTCCGCACCTGTGTCGACTGCGGAGAAACAGTCGAGGACCACGACCCCCGATTCTGGGCATCGGCCGCCGACGCCGACGAGGAAGGACTCGTCTAGATTCCTCCGCGGCGCACCCGCAGAAATCGCCACCACACAGGTCATGTCAGACCCTCTCGCTACACTGATAACACGTTCGCGAGTTGTGGCCATCGGTACCTGGCCGGCCACACGGCAACCCGTCATCGACCGGGTGCCCCAGGGGAAGAACGGGCCCGGGCAGCCAGCCCGGGCAAGCTTCGATCCGGGTCAGCGCTGCCGAAGCGCGCCCGAGAAGGACGGTGTGCCATGTCCGCAGACTTCGACAACGACTCCGCCGACTCCCACAACGACGCCGAGAACCGTCGCAGGGCCGCTGAACAGTGGCCGGGATTCGACCCCGACGAGGCCCTGCACTGGTCGAAAGTGCTCCTCCACCACTCCCCCGACCCGCAGCGTGCCGGCATCAAAGCCCAGATGAGCTCGGCGATCAAACGGGGCATCCCGATTACCGGACCGGGTTGGGTGAGCACGGCCGATGCCGCGCGCAGTGATGGCTTCACACCGGTGCTCTATCAGACCCTGTTCGAAACCCTGCGAACCATTCCGAAGACGGCATTCCGGTCCCACCCGTGGCATCGACGGAACACGTACGGAACCTACCTGCCCGGCACCCCCTATGAATCAGAACTCTGGGGCGACTGGCCGAAGCTCTTCCTCGCCGAAGGCTTCGACGCCCACGCGGCCACAGCACTGACCCTGCTGCGTGCCGAACCGAAGTTCCCCCGCCCGCGCACACGCGGCGAAGGCGAGAGTGCCTGACCCCGCGCGACGAAGGCGAGATTCCGGTTCGCCCCGTCACCTCGCTGCGGCCGCATCCAGATACACGGCCGCGGCGAGCGCGGCAGCGATCGTCTCCCGCCTCCCGCCGATGTCCACGGTCACCGCGTCATCGGTGCGATCGACGACGTCGAGCGCGACATCGGGAAGCACACCCGCCGCGGCGAGCTTGCCCAGAACAACAGGATCGGCGTCGGAAACCCTCAGCACCGCATAGGACCCGACGGCCGCCTCGGCGAGGAGGGTCGGAGTATGGGAATCGACGGCACCATCGGCACCCGGGATGGGATCGCCGTGCGGGTCGGACGCCGGGTGGCCGAGGAACGCGTCGATGCGGTCGATAAGCCGATCCGAGGCGGCGTGCTCGAGGATCTCGGCCTCATCGTGGACCTCGTCCCAGCCGTACCCGAGCGACTTCACGAGGAACGTTTCGATGAGCCTGTGCCTGCGCACCATCGACAGGGCGATCGCCTTGCCCTGCTCGGTGAGCACGGGCGGACGGTAGGGCACGCGTGTGATGAGACCGAGTTCGTCGAGTCGTTTGAGCACCTCGGTGACATTGGCCTTCGTCGTTCCGAACCGCTTCGCGAGCTCGGTGGCCGTCATCGGTTCCCCGCCCCATTCCTGAGCCGACCAGATGGCCTTGAGGTAGTCCTGACTGACCTCGGAGACTTCACCTGCACGCATGCCCCCAGTATCCCATGGACGCATCGGCCCACCCGAAACTTCACCCGAAGTGAGCGATCGGGCACAGATGTTCCCAAACGATTACGATCGACCCATCCCATCGCCGAGGCGGCCCTGCCAGAATCACATTCATGACCTCCCATTCCCTCCCCTCCGACCCGGTTCGCCCAGCCGAGGACGCCGACCGACCGGAGTCAGTGCGGCCCGCCGTCCCCGACGGCCCTTCTCCTGCCGAGGACGGCTGGTTGCCGTTCCGTGCGTTCCGCCGCTGGGCGAGGACCCGCAGAACGGACTCTCGCTCAGCAGCCCAGCGGGGACCCACCGCCCCGGACAGCCCGCGTCCGCGAGCAGAGCGGCTCACTGCACGCGGCCTGTTCCGTCCCGGCGAGATCGAATACGCGCGGCTGCGGAGCCTGCCGCCGTTCGACACCGATCTGCTCATCCTCACCAACGCGCGGATCATGCGGTGCGCACCGACGCTCAGGGTTCCATCGCCCAGCTCTCGGAAGCGACGCTTCGGCAGGCAGCTGATGTCCGCGCCGAGGAATCCCGTGGACGGGCCACGGTGACCGTGGAGCTGCACGTCGGATCGTCGATGCGGTTGGAGGAGACCACCCCCGCCGAGGCGCAGCACTTCGTCGACACCTTCACCGAGGTGGTTTCCCGCTCACGGACTTGAGCGCCGTCTCCCGAACCTGAACAGCCCCGTTCCCCGCCTGATCGGAGCCTTAATTTGGTCGGCCCTGCCCCTTAGTCTGCTACCTCAGAAGAGGGGGTGATGAATTTGTGAGAAACCTCCACTCATAGAATGGATCGGGCCCATTTCGGGCCCTGTCCCTTTTTGTCTACCGGAGGTCGATGCGTGCAGGATCCGAACGAAGAGAAGTTGAAGCGCCCAGTCGTCGAACGTGAGCGATTCGGCGGCACCGACCGTGCGACGCGAATCAGCAGGGACATCGACCCCGAGAAGCGCGCTCCGATCGACAGCACGGAGATGAGCAAAGGCCCTGAGGAGCTCTCCGACCAACGCGGCTCCCGGGTCAACTGGCGAGTCTTCATCGTCGCCTCTCTCATCATCCTCGCATTCTCCGTGTGGGCGATGATGATGCCCGACTCGGCTCAGTCGACCATGAAGACTGTCGTGGACTGGATCGCAGAGAACCTCGGTTGGTTCTATGTCGTCACCGTCACCGTCGTCATCGGCTTCGTCCTCTGGGTGGCGCTGTCCAAGGAAGGCGGCGTCAGGCTCGGCCCGGACCACTCCCGTCCGCAGTACAACCTCTTCACTTGGGTCGCGATGCTCTTCGCCGCAGGCGTCGGCATCGACATGCTCTTCTACTCGGTGACCGGACCGATCACCCAGTATCTCCACCCGGTCAATGCCTCCCCCGAATCGGCGGCGGCCGCTCAGGACGCCGTCGTGTGGACGATGTTCCACTACGGCATCGCCGGCTGGTCGATGTACTCGCTGCTGGGCATGGCCATGGGCTACTTCGCCTATCGCTGGGGTATGCCCCTGTCGATCCGCGCGGTCCTTTACCCGCTGCTGGGCAAGCGCGTGCGCGGTGCCACCGGTGATGTCATCGACATCTTCGCCCTCGTCGGCACCGTCTTCGGCGTGGCCACCTCGATGGGCATCGGCGTCGTCCTGCTCAACGTCGGGTTCGCCACTCTCTTCGGTCTCGAAACCGGACTGGCTCTGCAGATCGCGCTCGTCATCGTGGCAGTCGTCATGACCGTCGCCGCATGCACGTCGGGCGTGGACAAGGGCATCCGTCTCGTCTCCGAGCTCAACCTCTGGTCGTGCGCGGCGATGATGCTCTACATCCTCGTCACCGGCAAGACCGCGTTCCTGCTCAACGCCATGGTCGAGAACATCGGCCGCTTCATCTTCACCCTGCCCGAACGCACCCTGCAGACCTTCGCCTATGTCGACGGCGGCTCCGAATGGATGGGCGGCTGGACCCTCTTCTTCTGGGCCTTCTGGCTCGCTTGGGGTCCCTTCGTCGGACTGTTCCTCGCCCGCATCTCCCGCGGCCGCACCCTGCGTGAGTTCGTCATCGCAGCGATCACTGCTCCCGTGCTCTGTGACTTCATCATCGTCACGATCTTCGGCAACTCGGCTCTGTCCGAGGTGTTCAACGGCAACGATGAGTTCGCGAAGACGGCCATCGCCTCTCCGGAACAGGGCTGGTACGACCTGCTCGAGATGTTCCCGGGAGCGACTTTCCTCATCGGCCTGGCCACGCTGTCGGGTCTGCTGTTCTACCTCACGAGCGCGAACTCCGGTGCCATGGTGATGTCGAACTTCTCCTCCTCCATTCCGAATCCGGAAGAGGACGGCAAGAAGTGGCTGCGCATCTTCTGGGCGCTGGTGACCGCAGTGCTCACGATCGCCATGCTCGTCGCCGGCGGCGTGACGACGATGGAGTACGCGACCCTGATCTTCGCCCTGCCGGTGACGATCATCGCCTACCTCGTCATGGCCTCGTTCTCGAAAGTGCTGCGCATGGAGCGCGCCGAGCGTGAGGGGCGGATCCGTCGTCGCCGCACCACTGCCGCTCATGGTGGGCGCGCCCCGGAGAAGACCTGGCGTCAGCGTCTGGCGACCCTGCGGTCCTACCCCACGAAGAAATCCGTCGAACGCTTCGTCGCCGAGGTGGTCGGGCCGTCCCTGGACGCCGTGGCCAAGGAGTTCCGCGAACTCGGCTACACCGTCGAGCACCTCCAGACCATGGACGAGGACACCGGCATCACGACGAACACGCTCAATGTCGACATGGGCGAGCAACGCGACTTCCACTACGAGCCGCGGCCGTCGAAGCGAATGTGCCGTCGTTCGGTGCCCGCAACGCTCCCCGCGGAGACGACAAGTACCTCCGCATCGAGGTCTTCACCCAGACCGGTTCGGAAGGCTACGACCTCATGGGTCTGAGTTCGCAGCAGATCATCGACGACGTGCTCGACCGGTACGAGAACCACCTGTCGTTCCTCGCCTATTCGCACGAGCACTCCTACCAGTCGGTCGTCACCCCTCCCACGCCGCCGACCACGGATTCGATTCCGGCGGTGCCCACAGCTGCCGACGACGTCGAGGAGCTCGAAGAACCGAAGCACTGAACTGAGCCCCTCGCCGAGCGGCCGTGCCCACCCGTGCACAGCAGCCTCGGTGACGGGGTGAGCACAGCGATCGAAGGAGCGGTGACCGATACGGTCACCGCTCCTTCTGTGTCGTGACGGGGAATCTGAGCGGGGACCGCTCGAATGTGTCAGGACCGCTACCAGCACACCATCGGTGCCGACCGCGGTGGTGACACAATCGAATCATGAAGTTCAGGGGCCCGACCATCGGCATGATCGTCCTCTTCGGACTGCTCATCGCCGGAATCTCACTTGCCGCCTTCACCTCGACGAATGCGGGAGTCGCATCGAAGCACAGTCCCGACGAATTCGGCGGCGACCCGTACTTGGCGCCGTCCGTGATCTTCGGAATCCTCCTCGCCGTACATTCTGTCGCAATCGCGGCGATGGCCATCCTCAGCGGGGACGATCATTCCGACAGCGCCGAGGCGAATCCGCACACTCCACGGCAGCCGAAGTCGGTCACCCAGTTCGTCCGTGCTCCGCTGTCGCGGGTTCTCCTCGTCGGACCTATCTGGGCGGTCTGCTCTTTGGTGGCACTGTTCATCGGGCATACGTATTCCGCGGATCCAGGTGTTCCGGGATCTGTCTGGGGAGACCTCACCGGCAACCCGCTGTCCGCCCTGTCGATCGTGTTCCTCTGCTGGGCGACGGCGAACATGGCCTTCGCCTGGTCGTCACTGGCCGAAGCGTTCAGCCGGGATCGCCGCTCGGCCTCGCTCACGGTTCTCATCTGCGGGCTCGGCCTGGGGTGTCTGACGGCCGGTCTCTTCGGCTACTTCGGACTCGCCACACTTCCGACGATCATTGCGTTTCCGCTGGGTGTGGTCTGTCTGATCGTCTCGACTGCTCTGCTCATCCCGCTCAGATGGTGGGCGATCAGACGAGTCGACCGTTACGACTCCGGCGAACAGCCATCTGCCGGCAGTCGGCGAGGTCCCGGCCGGTCCACCCAACCGCCCGCAGACGCCCTCCAGCCCGGCGAGCGGGTTCTGACCAGCTACCTCGGAAAGGCGTTGGACGCCCATTCGAACGGCAACACCACCGACCCGCAGATGCTCGTGTTGACCGACCGGCGGATCTTCCGTGCCTCGATCATTACGCCGGGGCGCACGTTCGTCCTCGAACAGGCCGAGCCCGGCCAACTGAGCGGCGGCGCATCGGAGCTGCGTAGCAACCATGTGATCACTACGGTGCTGTTCAACGACCGGCAGCCGATGAGCGTTCCAGGCGGAACTGCGGAGGCATCCGGTCGCTTCGCCGAGGCGATCACCGTCCTTGCTCGGACGGGTCGTCTTCCCCGCTGACCAGAGGGGCACGTTCAGACATAACGCTGACCCCGACGCAACGGATCCGCAACATCGCAGCGCCGCGGACTCGCAGAGTTCCTGCGAGGATGGAGGTATGAATAGGGACAGACGCTCCAGGAGCACGACGCTCGTGTTCGGGATCGGGTTCGCAGTCTTCGCCTCGATTGCCTTCTTCCTCGCCAATGCCGGCATCAACCCGCTCCGCAATCACGTACTCAGAGGCATCAACCCGGAACAGGCGCCGAGCATCGGGATACTGGTCCTGTTCTTCTTCTCCGCCATCGCCGCTTTCGCCTTCTACGAGGACAGACCGCCTGCCGGCAGCAGTGCCGCCCGTGCGCAGCAAGCCGAGGATCCCCATGGGGCGAAACGCAGACAGCCGCCCACTGCCTTCGTCCGGAACCCCTGGCCTCGGGTGTTCGCCGTCGGACCGGTGTGGGCCGTCTGCGGAGTCATCGCCACCTTCATCTGGCACGCCTTCGCGAAGGACTCCGGAGCTCCGGGCACCGTCTGGGGCGACCTCACCGCATCGCCTCTGCCGGCCTTCGCCCTGCTCTTCGGACTGTGGGCCACCGCCAACTTCAGCCTCGCACTCGGAGCGATCGCCGATGCCTTCCACCGCACGCTCTGGGCGGTCTTCCTCATCGTCTCTGTGCTCATCGCCATCCTGGCCATCACCATCGGCGTCGTGGCATCGAACATCCTCACGATGTCACCGCCGGCAGGGCTGGCAGTGGCCGCCATCTGCCTCATCATCACAACGGTCGCACTGATCCCGGCCCGCCTGTTCGCCGTCGCCCGAGCACGCGTCACCAACAGGATCGATGCGGCCCACGAGGCTCGACTGCAGTCTCTGCTGATGACTCTCGCCCCAAGTGAGAACCTCATGCTCCACTTCGCCGATAGGGAGAACCCGACCGGGCAGATTCGCGCCGCCACGAACCAGCGACTCCTCCTGGCCGCACCCACCGGCACCGGAACCGGGTCCGCCCGACCGGGCCCGGTCCGCATCCTCGACCAGGCACATCCCGGACAGCTGCGCGGAGCCAGCACCAAGTTCCGCCCAGCCGGACACACCACCTCGGTGCACTTCCGGGACCGTCCGGACATGGAACTCGTCGGCGGGGACCCGAGCGAGGCAGACACGTTCGCCGAAGCACTGACCGCTCTGGCCACGACGGGACGTCTGCCGCAGGAGGAGGAGACTTAAGCCATGGAACTCAGCCAGGTGGTCGCTCTGCTCACCGCCGGCGACTACACGATCTCCCGTGAGATCATCCAACGCGGCTTCGGCGTGCTCTTCCTCATCGCCTTCGCCTCCACGTTCAACCAGTTCCCTGCACTCCTCGGCGAGCGGGGACTCACCCCCGCCCCGCGCTTCATCGCTCTGACCTCGGCCCGGCAGGCACCGAGTCTCTTCCGGTGGAAGCGGTTCTCGTATTCGGACCGACGGCTGCGCCTCGTCTGCGTGATCGGAATGGTCCTGGCCGCCTCGGCGATCATCGGTCTGCCTCAGGCCGGACCGGCATGGATGCCGATCCCGGTGTTCTTAGGCGTGTGGGCGCTGTACTTCTCGATCGTGTCGATCGGGCAGCGCTTCTACGGCTTCGGCTGGGAATCGCTGCTGCTCGAGGCAGGGTTCCTCATCGGATTCCTCGGCTCTCACGAGGTGGCCCCGACGTGGGCGATGATCCTGCTGCTGCGCTGGTTCGTCATCCGCATCGAATTCGGTGCCGGAATGATCAAGATGCGCGGGGACTCTTCCTGGCGTGACCTCACCGCCATGGACTATCACCATCAGACGCAGCCGATGCCGAACCCGCTGAGCCGCCGCGCCCACCTCATGCCCGGCTGGTGGCACAAGGGTGAGACCCTGGGCAGCCACATCGTCCAGCTCGCCGCTCCATGGCTGCTGTTCCTGCCTCAGCCGATCGCGTCGTTCGCCGCCGTTGCCATCATCATCACCCAGCTCGCGCTCGTGGTCAGCGGCAACTATGCGTGGCTGAACTGGGCGACGATCCTGCTCGCATGCTCCGGAATCAGCGACACGTTCTTCCGGTGGATCGTCGGCGGCCCCTTCCCCAGCTGGGGTTGGAACTCCGTGACCGCATTCTTCACCGATCACACCGGCACCGAGGTGATCGACCCCGCCGCTGCCGCTGCACCGGTCGAGGCCCTGCCGCTCTGGTGGCTGATCGTCGTCCTCGTGTTCGTCGCGTGGCAGGTGTGGCTGAATGTGCCGGCTGTGCGGAACCTGTTCTCACCTAATCAGCTGATGAACGCGAGCTTCAATCGACTCGGGCTCGGCAACGCCTATGGTGCATTCGGGTCGATGACCGAGACCCGCAACGAGATCATCATCGAGGGGTGGATCGATGACTCCGGTGCCGGCTCTGGCTCCGGCGACGACAGCACCGACTCCGACGCTGGTGACCCGGACGCCGGTTGGCGGGAGTATGCGTTCAAGGGCAAACCCGGTGACGTGCACCGGCGCGGTCCTATCATCGCGCCTTATCACCTGCGGCTCGACTGGCTCATGTGGTTCGCCGGTCTCGGCGACTACCGGCAGACCTGGTTCACCGAGCTCGTGCGCAAGATCGGCTCCGGAGACCCGCAGATCCGCCGCCTCATGGGTCCCGACCCCTTCGACGGGCGAACGCCGGACCTCGTCCGCGTCCGCGTCTTCACCTTTCGCTATGCCACCCGCGCCGAGCGCCGCGCCGCGAAAGCTGCAGGAGAACCGAAGCCGTGGTGGGTGCGCTCGGACCCGCGGATCCTCATCCGTCCGATTGACCTGCGTCAGGGCTGAGCGGCAGTGCACGGCCGCCTCGGCGAGGGTCACTCCACCCCGAGAGCCAACAGAACGATGAGGACGACGTTGAGTGCGATGATGAGCGCCGAGGCGGCCGCCGCGATGATCGTGATCCATCGCGCGTTCGCGAATTCGCCCATCACCCGGCGACTGTTCGTGAGCCTGACCAGGGGAATCATCGCGAACGGGATGCCGAGGCTGAGCACGACCTGGCTGAGCACGAGCGCCCAGGTGGGGTCGACTCCGATGGCGAGGACGACGAGTGCCGGGATCATCGTGAACGCGCGCTGCCACACGATCGGAAAGTTCACGCGCAGCAGGCCCTGCATGATCGACGCGCCCGCATAGGATCCGACGGCGCTCGAAGCCAGCCCCGAGGCGAGGAGTCCGATGCCGAAGAAGAGGCCGACGACCTCGCCGAGGTTGGCCGTGACGACCGCGTGCGCACCTTCGATGGTGTCGGTGCCGGTCTGGCCGCGCAGTGCCGCGGCAGCCAGCAGCAGCATCGCGATATTCACGGAACCGGCGACGACGAGGGAGAGGACGACGTCCCAGCGGCTGGCGCGCAGCAGCTGCCCAGTCGTAGCGGTCGCATTGTCGCGATGCCGGTCGACCGACAGCGCTGAGTGGAGGTAGATCGCATGGGGCATGACGGTGGCGCCGAGCATGCTCGCGGCTAGGACCACGGAGTTCGTGCCCTCGAGCCGAGGCACGATTCCACCTGCGGCTTGCCCCCAATTCACATCCCCGACGAACAGGCCTGCTAGAAAGCCGATGGCGATGATGACCAGGAAGCCGATGATGACGAACTCGAAGGGACGCTGACCGCGGGTGGATTGGATCGAGAGCAGGAACAGCGACACCACGCCGACGATGACACCCCCGAGGAGGAGCGGTAAGTCGAAGAGGATCTTCAGTGCGATCGCGCCGCCGATGACTTCGGCGAGGTCGGTGGCGATGGCGACGACCTCGGCCTGCCCCCAGTACGCGAGTCGGCTTCGCTTGCGGAGGCGATCACCGAGCAGACTCGGCAGCGACTGCCCGGAGACGAGTCCGAGCTTCGAGGACAGGTACTGGACGAGAACGGCGATGAGGTTCGCAGCCACGAGCACCCAGACGAGGAGATATCCGTACTCCGCACCCGCGGTGAGATTGGCCGCGACGTTGCCCGGATCAACATACGCGATGGCCGCGACGAAGGCTGGGCCGAGGAGCACTGCCGTGGAGATCTTCTTCCGCCCACGTTCGCGGGTGCGCACCGATGAGGAATCGATGTTCATAAAGTTAAGGTACATTAACTTTCCCGTTGGGGGCAACACGACACCGGGTCTGGAAAGTGAACACGGAAGGGCTTAGGGTTCGAGCATGGTCAGTGAACACGTTCAATCGAGGTCGGGAAAGCGCCAGAAGACCGAGGATCGGATCATCGGTGCCGCCGCCGAACTGTTCCTCAAGCATGGCTTCAAGGCCACGACCATCCGGGCGATCGCCAAGGCCGCCGAGGTGTCAGTGGGCCGAGTGATGTCGGTCGGCGACAAGGACGTCATCCTCGTCCGCTGCTTCGACAGGTGGATCGGCCAGCTGCAGAACGGGACGTACACACCACCAACGCGACGAGCGAGCCTGTCCCGTCGGGGAACGGACACCGGCGCGACAACGGGACCGCCCCGACCATCCTCGGCGGTGCAACGTCACCTGCTCGAACTCTTCCTGCCCTTCCTCGAATTCTTCGCCGAACACGAGGACCTGTCCCGCGACTATGCGGCGGCGATGATGCGAGTCAAGGGCGAGCCGGAGGTGTTCAACGCTCTCGCCGTGGACCTGCAGAGCCGCCTGAGCGAGTCACTGGTCTCGATCGGGATCAATGAGGACCACGCGCGGGCCAGTGCCGCGGCACTCTACGACTCCTACCTGGGCATCCTGTTCCGGTGGGCGGCGACGACGATGAGTCTTGACGACGCAGTCGAGGCGATGCTCGCGAGCATCGTCTTCCACACGCGGGTGAGGAGCTCGCTGTGACGCTCCTGCCCGAACCGGTCTGGCCGGTCGTCGTCCTCGCGGTCATCGTCTTCGGTGACGGCCTGCTCACCTTCCGTCCCCCGCGGGCGATCGCCGCCTGCCTCGACGGCGTCGGCTTCCCGCGGGAGTGGTGGTGGGTACTCGCCGTCGTGAAGTTCCTCGCCGCGGCAGGACTGGTGACGGGGATCTGGATTCCCGGGCTCGGCGCGGCGGCCGCGGCGGGCCTCGTCGTCTACTTCCTCTGCGCCGCTGCCGCTCACCTGCGAGCGAGGTATGTCGGTCGGGATTTCTGGCTCAATTGTCTGGGAATGCTCGTCGTCTGCATCGCGGTGCTCGTGTTCTGCTTCCTCTGAATATCCCATGTCTCAGTCCGGAGAATTCTTCTCCCACATCCCGCACCTCGATCCCGTTTTGGCCTAGAGTCGAAGTACGGCACCGGTGCCTCCTTCGGCGCTGAGCCGTCCGGCAGAATTGCTGACCTGCTCGGTGATGGTGCCGAGCCACCCGGCAGAGGAGTGTGGACATGCCCGAATATGCCGACAGCAGTCGCACGCGCGACGAGACTCCCCATGAACGCCACGAGCGATGGGCCTGGATCCATGAGACGGCGGCGATGACCGGGTGGGATTTCTCCCCACTGGCCGGCCGCCTCGTCGCCGATGATCCGCCGTGGAACTTCGATCAGATCTGCCTCGATGCGATGGCCGAGTCGAGCAGATGCCTCGACATGGGCACGGGAGGCGGCGAGCGCCTCAGCGAACTCATCGATCGGCTCGACGAGGCCAGGCCTCCCGGCGAACCGTCGCCGACGATCTCCGCGGCCGAAGGGTGGGAGCCCAATGTTCCCCTGGCCGCCTCGACGCTGCAGGACTATGGCGTCGAGGTCACCCGGTACGACAGTGATCATCATCCGGAGATGCCGTGGGGCGACGGTGAGTTCGACCTCGTGATGAATCGACACGAAAGCTATGACCTTGCCGAAGTGGCCCGTGTCCTCTCCCCGGGCGGGCTGTTCCTCACCCAGCAGGTCGACGGCACGGAGGCGCAGGAGTTCCGCGACCTCTTCGGCGGCGGGATGGGCGATCTGCACCAGCAGCTCGAGCCGTGCGTCAGCGACGCCGAGAATCAGGGTCTGTCGATCGAGGCGGCTCGCAAATGGCAGGGCACGATGCGCTTCACCGACGTCGAGGCGGTCATCGAGTACCTCGCCTATATTCCGTGGGACGTTCCCGGGTTCGCCGTCAGGTCCAACCTCGATGTCCTCAGACGCCTGGCCGAATCGAGTGAGCCGATCACCGTCACCCAGAAGAGATTCCTCATCGTCGCCCACAAGCCCTGACTCGCGCTGCCTGCAGGGTGGTTTTCCCGACCCCACTCTTGGGATAGCAGGGTGGGGCGCCGCCTTTCTGCGTCGATAGCGTCGAAGCATGACTTCGACGGACTTCTCGTACCCCCAGCCCACCGACGATGAGCTCGCGGCACAGCAGCCCCGAGTCCCAGCCCCTCCCGTCCATCCCGTCTATGCCTCGCCGCGGCCCGACGATCTGGCTGATGCGCACAACGGCGTCAACACTCGAATGGATGGCGCCGCCTCGGTGAAGTCGCCGACGCTGGGCAAGGTGGCCGTGGCGCTCTCGATCGTCGCCATGGCCCTGAGCCTGGCCGCCTCGGTGATCCTGGGCGTGACCGTCGGGCCGTCCGAGGCCGCGTCCGGCTACTACTTCACGGACACACCGGATTGGTATCAGACCCTGGCGACCGTTCTCGTCGGAGTTCAGGGCCTGTGCACTTGCTTAGGTCTCACAGGCATCATCCTCGGCATCACGGCCGCGGTCACCGGGCGGGGCCGAACACCCGGCATCATCGCCATCGCGATTGCAGCGATCGCCCCGTTCGTCTCGTTCGGCACATTCGTCGCCCTCGCCTTCATCGCCGCCTGATCTCCCGGCTCCGCCGAAAAACGGGCTGAGCGTCGAGGCACGGGTGTGCGCGTGCGTTTCTCGACGCCCATCCCGTTTTTCGGCGATCTGTCCGACTTCTTCTACGGTGCCAGACGATCCGGGTCAACGATATTCCGGAGCCGATCGCGGAATAGAATGAGGGGATGACGACCTTGCCGCTGACCCCCGCCTCGGCGGATCATGGGCGCCTGCACTGCGGGTATTTCGAGCGCGGGGAATGCCGTTCCTGCGCGCTCATCGAGACGCCTTATGGGCAGCAGATCACGGATAAGGAGTCCTGGTGCCGGGAGACCCTCGCCGAGGCAGCGCCCCGGATTTGGCTGCCGACCTTCGCCGGCGGGGCACGGGATTTCAGAAATCGGGCGAAGCTCGCCGTCGGCGGGTCGGCCAGGCACGTCACCTTGGGCATCCTCGATCAGGAGTTCCACGGGGTCGATCTGCGTGATTGTGGAATTCAGGCCCCGGCGATCCGTGCGGTGATTCCGGTGCTTGCGGACTTCCTCGATGGCACCGGCTCGAGCCCTACGATGTCTCTGCTCGCCGTGGGGAGCTGAAGTTCGTCCATGTCACGGCGGCGCCGTCGGGTGAGCTGATGATCCGGTTCGTCGTCCGCACTCAGCACGGTCTCGATGTGCTGCGGTCGCGGAAGGAATCATTCTTTGAACTCGTCCCCGATGCGTCCGTGGTGTCGGTGAATCTGCTGCCCGAGCACAAGGCCGTGCTCGAAGGCAGCCGCGAGGAAATGCTCCGCGGGGAATCGCTGCGGATGAACCTTGATCGGGTCGATCTGCATCTGCGGCCGCAGAGTTTCTTCCAGACCAATACCGCTGTCGCCGTCGGTCTCTACAACCAAGTGTCTGAGTGGGTGGATGCGGTGGAAGCGTCGAACCTGTGGGATCTCTACTGCGGTGTCGGCGGGTTCGCGCTCTACTGTGCGGGCCCGTCCCGTCGGGGCACCGGAGTAGAGGTCAGTGAGCAGGCGATCGAGTCCGCGAAGGTCAGCGCGGCCGAGCTCGGCATCGACGCTCGCTTCCTCGCCGGCGATGCCACGGAGTTCGCTGAGGAGAACTTGGCGGCATCAACCGGCGTCGAACGACCGGACTGCGTGATCGTCAACCCGCCTCGGCGAGGGATCGGTGCACGTCTGTCGGCGGCCCTGGAGAATTCCGGCGTCGAGCACATCGTCTATTCGAGCTGCAATCCCGTCTCTCTGGCGAAGGATCTCGCGCGGATGCCCGCATATGAAGTGGCTCAGGCACGGATCTTCGACATGTTCCCGCACACGAAGCATCTCGAGGTCGCGGTCCTGCTCCAGAGGCGGTGAGCGCGCCTGCTCGTCGCTGGATTCTGCAAAAACGGTATCGCTTCGAGCCCGCAGGTTGTAGGCTCGTTGCCGATGACCGGACAGGCATATAGCCGCTCACGGATCGGTAACCCGGTCGACGGTTGAGCCGCAGAGGTCACGAGCGTTCTGCTCGCGGTCCTCCTCATGATGAAGTCATTTCTCAATTCTCAGTTCACCATGCCCGAAAACATCTCGGGCTATCAGCGAACCACCCTCCATCCGAAAAGGGACTTCATCATGTCAGCAACCTTCAACCACACCATCGTCGCCGCAGCCGATCCAGCCGCCTCGGCGCAGTTCTATGTCGATATTCTCGAAGCCGAGCACACCCAGTCCTGGGGACCGTTCGCCAACATCATGCTCTCCGGCGGGGTCATGCTCCAGTTCGCCTCTCCCCCGCCTGAGTACGACATCCTGCCCGTGCACATGGCCTTCCTCTGCTCGGACGACCACTTCGGTCGAGCCCTTGACCTGCTGAAACAGCGCGAGCTTGACTACTGGGCGGACCCACAGCGCACTCGCCCGCAGGAGACGAACACCGAGCACGGGGGTCGCGGTGTCTACTTCCTCGACCCGTCGGGAATGTATCTCGAGCTCATCACTCGTCCATACCTCTGAGCAGCGGCTGCCCCTCGCCGACCGATCGAGCCAGCGTCCACCGCTCGCCGCATAACTCGGCACAGCGACGACAATTCGAGCGGTCGGCGGGGCCCGGCAGCGCCAGTACTCCACCGCGAGAAGACTCACACTCTGCTGTTTCCGCGCTCATACATGTGGCGATTCGGCGGCGAGCGCATAGACTCGTCAGTCGCACGGCCCCACGAACGACCCAGTTCGCGGGGCCTGTTGTGTAATCTGCCCGATCCCACCCGCTGAACCGGCGATTGCTCATGCCCGCCACCGAGGCGGCTACGAGTCCGGAGACCACGATGACGATGCTGAACTCACCCACCCCCGAACCCGCAAGCGGCACTGCAGGCGGTTCCGACCGCTCAACCGCGTCCGCTTCCTCGAGCGGGTCAGACGACCCTCCCCCTGCCGGCGGGGCCGGATCCGCACTTGATGCGGCCGACTCCCCTACGGCACCCGATGCAGCCCCACACTCCAACCGAGTGGGGAAAGTCTTTGTATGCTCGGTCGCCGTCGTCATCGCCTTCATGGTGTGGGCGACAATCGCACCCGATGCGCTCTCTGACCTCATGACGCGAGCCATGACGACGGTGTCCACCGGATTCGGCTGGATCTACCTCGTCGTTCCGTTCGCCGCGATCGCGATGCTCGTGTGGTTCGCCGCCAGTCGATTCGGTCGCCTCCGCCTCGGCTCGCAGGACTCGCGTCCCGAATACCGCACGATCACCTGGCTCGCGATGATCCTCGCAGCTGTGATGGGAATCGGCCTGGTCAGCTACGGAGTGGCCGAACCGATGTCGCACTTCATGACCCCACCCCACGAACTGGCCGAGCCGGAGACCATGGACGCGGCGATTCGCGCGATGCAGTTCTCCTATCTCGACTGGGGCTTCCAAGCCTGGGCGATCTTCGGCGTCTTCGGACTGGCGATCGGCTACTCCACCCACAGAAAGGGCCGACCGGCACTCGTATCCACGATGCTGCGCCCCGTCCTCGGCCGCTTCGTCGACGGCTGGGTCGGCAACGTCATCGACATCCTCACCATCATCGCCACACTCTTCGGGACGACGACGTCCCTGGGGCTCGGCGCCTCGCAGATCGGAGAGGGACTCAACACCGTCCTCGGCGTGGAATCCACCATCGTCATGCAGATCATCGTCATCACTGTGCTCACCCTCCTCTTCACCGGTTCGGCACTGACCGGAGTGAGCCGAGGCATCAAGTACATCTCGCAGATCACGCTGACCATGGCGACTCTGCTGGGGCTCTTCGTCTTCATCACCGGACCCAGCGGCTTCGTCTCCAACCTGTTCGTCCGGTCCGTCGGAGCCTTCGCCGGAGACTTCATCGAACTCAGCTTCATGACACCCACGAATGCCGAAGACAGCGAATGGATGCTCGGCTGGACCTACTTCATGATGGCGTGGTGGCTGTCCTGGAGCGCCTTCGTCGGCATCTTCCTGGCCAAGATCTCGAAGGGCCGGACCATCCGGGAATTCGTCTCCGGAGTCCTTCTCGTTCCCAGCGCCGTGTTCTTCATCTGGTTCACCGTCATGGGCGGTTCGGCGATCAAGTTCGACATGGACGGGGCCCGAATCGGTGACGCCACTCAGGACAACCTCGACACCGCGTTCTTCAGCCTCCTCGATCAGCTGCCGCTGTCCATGCTCGCCTCGGTCTTCACGATCATCATGGTCACCCTGTTCTTCGTCTCCTCCGCAGACTCGAATACCTTCGTGCTCAGCTCGCTGTCCTCACACGGGACGTTCGCTCCCCGACGTCCCGTGATCGCGACCTGGGGCTTCCTCACCGGAGGCTGCGCGGTCGTCCTACTCCTCGTCGGTGGACTGCAGGCCCTGCAGCAGGCGGCGATGCTCTCAGCGGTTCCGTTCACCGTCATCGTGGTCGTCCTCGGCATCGCGCTGATCAAGGAGCTGCGCAGCGATCACCAGATCGTCGAGGAGGTCGCGCGCGAGCGACGAGTCCTCGGGCTCTGACGCTCGGCCCGACCGCGCCGAAAAGTCGGCGCAAGCGGACCGGACACATTCACCGCAGCTTGGCGGTCACCTCGGCGGCGGCGGCCTTGACCTGGTCGACGATCGGATCGGTGTCCTCGGGCAGGGTCTCGGTGACGAACGAGAGGCCGATGGCCGCGATCGGGCGACCCAACACGTCGAACACCGGTGCCGCGAGCGTCGAGATCCCGGGCGTGACTTCGCCGTGTTCGATCGCGGTGCCGGTCCGTCGCTCCTGAGCGAGCACCGCGTTGAGCGCTTTCACCGAGGTCGGGCCCTTGCCCGTGCGCGTAACGAACTCGGTCTCTGACTGCAGCATCGCGAGCACCTCAGATTTCGGCAGCTGAGCGAGGATCGCCCGCCCAGTCGCCGTGAGGTAGCTGGGCATGCGCACACCGGTGGCGGTGATGACCGCGACGGATTTCAGGGACTGCTCCTTGAGCACGTACTCCGTCTCCCAGCCGCGGATCACGGCCAACTGCGCAGTCGTCGCAGTATCCTCGGCGAGCTGCCGGACGATCGGCTGCGCCAACCGCTGCAGGGGGTTCGTCCGCAGGTAGGACGCCCCGAGCTCGTGCACGCCGGCTCCGAGCACATACCCGGATTCGGTGCGCGCCACGAGCCCGAGCTCCTCCAACACGGCGAGGATGTCATACGCACTCGACCGCGGGATCTCGAGCGACCGGACCAGGGCGCCGGCCGTGATCGATCGGTTCGACGAGGCCATATGCCGCAGGATCGCAATCGCCCGCCGCAGTGCGGGAACCTCAGCCACGCTCTGCACCTCCGATCCCGGCACCCTCGGGTGCGCACGCTCCGACGACCTCAGCCACGACTCAGCCCTCCATCTCCAACGCGGCGAAAGCCTTCGCGTAGAGTTCGGCGATATCGCCGAGCTCGGTGTGCACTCCGTCGCGCACGCGGACCTTCCCGCCGCTGACGGTCAGATGCACATCGCTCGCGCTGGCCGTGAGGATGATCTGCTCGTCCAGCGACCCCATGGTTCGCATGCTGTCGGTGCGCAGAGCCACGAAGTCACACGCCTTCCCGACCTCGAGGGAACCGACCGAGAGGTCGAGGCTGCGTGCCCCGCCTTCGGTGAGCGCGGTGATGAGTTCGGCCGGTGAGAACCGTCCGCGCTGGCCGGAGCGCAGCCGCTCCCCCGCGTCGAGTCCCTGGGTCTCGCGCAGAGCGTCGAGGACGACGTGCTGGTCAGAGCCGAGCGAGATCACGGCTCCGGCGTCGGCGAGCTCCCGGGCCGGTCCGATGCCGTCGGCGAGGTCCGCCTCGGTGCACGGGCACATGACGATCGTCGACCGGGCGCCTGCGAGGATCGCGATGTCCTCCTCGCTCAGGTGAGTGGCGTGGACGGCCGAGAGCCGGTCGTCGACGACGCCCGAGCGGGCGAGCACCTCGGTGGGGCTGGCCCCGTACGCTGCCTGTGAGGCGTCATTTTCGGCTGTCTGTTCGGATAGATGCACGTGCACAGGTCCGGACAGTTCGGTGAACCGCTGGAGATTCGCCGCCGGGACCGCGCGAATCGAATGGATCGCGGCACCGACGTGGACGAAGCTCTCGCCTGGAGCGTTGACCGGAAATTCGTCGGCAAAGGTGTCGATCAGGCCGGCGTGCCGGTCCATGTATCCGTCGATCGTGCCGTCGCCGAATCGGGACTGTTCGGCCGAGAGTTCGGCGTCGATGCCGCCGGTGAGATAGCAGGTGTCGAGCAGTCGGATGGCCGGATCCCCGCCGAGGCGGCCGCCCGTGCCAGCGCTCGTTCCATCGCGTGGGCGCGGAGTCCGGCATCGTCGCTCGCGTCCCGCGGGACGCTCGGTGCCGTACGGCGTTCCGTCCTGCGCGTGGTGGACGTAGTGGAATTCGCCCACCGAGGTGTAGCCGCCGGCGAGCATCTCGGCGAACACTGCGCGCGCCACGGTCTCATAGGACTGAGGGTCGAGTTTCGCGGCGACGGAGTACATGACTTCGCGCCAGGTCCAGAACGTGCCGCCGTCACCATGAGTGCGTCCACGCAGCATCCGGTGGAAGGCGTGGGAGTGCGCATTGACTGCGCCGGGCAGGGCGAATCCGTGCACGGCTTCGGCGTCGGGCGGCGCGGGATCGATCCCCGTCTCGACGGCGGTGAGTGTTCCGGTGTCGTCGGCGCTCAGCAGGACTCCGCAGGCGACAGCTCCGTCGATCCAGGCGGATTCGCACCAGTAGCGGGTGCTCATTGCGCACCTCCTGTCGTCGGGCCCCCGGTCCTGTCGTCGGCAAGGGCATTTTCGATGCCGAGTTCGCGGGCGAGCACCTTGACGAGCGCATCGACTCCGGCCCTCTGGTCGTCGACCTCGCAGGCCTCTTCGGGAGCGTGGGAGACGCCGGTCGGGTTGCGGACGTAGAGCATCGCCGAAGGCACATGGGGTGCGAGGATGCCCGCATCGTGGCCGGCGCCCGAGGGCAGCAGCGGTGCGTCCGGCAGCACCGAGGTCAAGCGGGAGTTGAGATCGGCGGTGAAGTGAGTCGTCGGCGAGTAGGACTCCTGCGAGATCGTCACCTCGACACCTGAATCGGAGCCATGGTCCTGGGCGCGGTGGCTGATCGCCTCGAGCACCTGCTTGACGACCGCGTCGTCAGGGTGGCGGATGTCGACCCAGAAGCTCATGGACGAGGCAATGACGTTCGTCCCGCCCGGGTGGATGAGAGTGCGCCCCACGGTCGCCACGGCAGTCGCGTCAGTGGCGGCCGCTAGGGTCGGGATATCCCCGATCACGCGGGAAGCTGCGACCACCGGGTCGGCGCGATGGCTCATCGGCGTCGTCCCGGCATGGTTGCCCTGGCCGGAGAAGGCGAAGTGCCAGCGACCGTGGCCGATGATCGAGGAGCCGATGGCGACGGCCTGATCGGTGCCTGCCAGACCGATGCCCTGTTCGACATGGAGTTCGATGAAGGAACCGATTCCGGCCAGCCGAGACTGGTCACGCCCGATCCGATCCGGATCGAGGCCATAGCCACGGGCGACGTCGGCGAAGGATTCACCGGCGGCGTCCTTGAGACCGAGTGCACGGTCAGCGTCGATGGCACCGGTGAGCAGCCGCGAACCGAGGCAGGCGACGCCGAAGCGTGAACCTTCTTCCTCGGGGAACACGGCCAGCCCGAAGGGCCGGGTGGACTGTTGGAGTGCGCCGGAGTCCTTGAGAACGTCGAAGGCCGCCAGCGCCGAGGCGACGCCGAGGGGGCCGTCGAACTCGCCGCCGCCGGGCACGGAGTCGAGGTGGGAACCGGTGACCACGGCATTGTCACCAGGCGGGGTGCCCCATGCCCAGGTGATGCCGTTGGCATCGATCTCGGTATCGAGACCGCGGCGGGCCGCCTCGGCGAGGAACCACTCACGCAGGTCCCGTTCGGTGTCCGAGAATCCGGGCCGCTGGTAGCCCGGACCGCGGGTGTCGCGGCCGGTGTCCTCGATCTGGCTCAGCAGCGAGACGACATCGCTCATTGTCAGTTCACTCCGTTCGAAATCGGTCGGGGCCGGTCGATGGCCGGCTCCGGTGCGGACGAGCCGCGGGGCGGGGCAGACGACTGTGCGAGACCGGCCCCTGCCCGGTGTCAGTCCTGGTGGGTGGTGGCTGCTGAGGTGCCCGAAGCCTCGGCGGCGGCTTCGAGGTTGCCCAGCGCAGTGAACTCGGGATCGTTGACGGCCGGTCCGCCGTCTTCCGGCTGCCAGGTTCCGGCGGCGGAGGTGACGGTGTGGGTCAGCGGTGCGACCGACTCGGCGGTTGCGACCAGCGTTCCGTCCTTGACCTTCGCGATGGTCTCGGCGAGTTCGGGCGAGAGGAACCGGTCAGGGCCTGGTCCGGGAACGGTCTCACGGATCTTCGCGATCACGGCTCCGGTCACCGGTGCCGGTGCGGCGTCGCGCATATCGCAGGCACGGGAAGCTGCGTAGAGTTCGATGCCGACGACGGAGGCGAGGTTGTCGACGACCTTGCGCAGTTTGCGAGCGGCCGACCACCCCATGGACACGTGGTCTTCCTGCATGGCCGAGGACGGGATCGAGTCGACCGAGGCCGGTGTCGCGCCCCGCTTGGCCTCGGAGACCATGGCCGCCTGCGTGTAGTGGGCGATCATCAGGCCCGAGTCGACGCCGGCATCATCGGCGAGGAACGGGGTGAGGTTCTGATTGCGGGCAACATCCATCATCCGGTCGGTGCGGCGCTCGGACATCGAGGCGACGTCCGCGGCGACGATGGCGAGGAAGTCCAGGGCATGGGCCAGGGGCGCTCCGTGGAAGTTGCCGTTCGAGGACACCATTCCGTTCGTGAGCACGACCGGGTTGTCGATGGCGGCGCGCAGCTCGCGTTCGGCGACCTGGGTGGCGAAGGCGACGGCGTCACGCGCGGCGCCGTTGACCTGCGGGGCACAGCGCATCGAGTACGCGTCCTGGACGAGGTGGGTGGAGTCGCGGTGGCTGGCGGTGATGCCCGAGTCCTTGAGCGAGGCGAGCATGTTCGCAGCCGAGGCGGCCTGACCGTCGTGGGGGCGCAGCGCGTAGTGGAGTTCGGGGGCGAAGACGGCGTCGGTGCCGAAGAGTCCTTCGATGCTCATGGCCGCGGACACGTCGACGGCGGTGAGCAGGTTCTCCAAGTCGGTCAGGGCCATGATGAGCATGCCCAGCATGCCGTCGGTGCCGTTGACGAGCGCGAGGCCTTCCTTCTCGGCCAGGGTGACCGGGGTGATTCCGGCCTTCGCGAGGATCTCATCGGCGGGCCCGGCCACTCCGTCGGGCCCCTCGGCCACGCCTTCGCCCATGACGACGAGTGCGCATGCCGACAGTGGTGCGAGGTCACCGGAGCAGCCGAGTGATCCGTACTCGTGGACGACCGGGGTGATTCCGGCGTTGAGCAGGTCGACATAGGTCTGGAGGACTTCGGCGCGGACGCCGGCCCGACCGGTGGCCAGGGTGCGGGCGCGCAGCAGCATGAGGGCGCGCACGACCTCGCGTTCGACGGGTTCGCCGACTCCGGCGGCGTGGGAGCGGATGAGGGACTTCTGCAGCTGGGTGCGCAGTTCGGCGGGGATGTGGCGCTGCGCGAGCGCGCCGAATCCGGTCGAGACTCCGTAGACGGGCTTCTCCGCCTGAGCGAGGGCGTCAATGGCCTCCCGGTACTTGTTCACCCGGGCCAGGGTGGCTTCGGACAGGGAGACCTTCGCGTCGTTGCGGGCGACGTCGACCACCTCGGCGAAGGTCAGCGTATCGGGGTCGAGGTCGATGAAGTCAGTCATCGGGTGCCTTTCTGTGAGTGCGTCTTGGATAAAGATGTCGTCTTCGGTCGTGTTCGCGGATGCCGGCGCGCGAGGGCACCGGAGCGCGGTGGGTCAGTTGCTGGGGCGGTTGTCGACGATGAGTTCGCCGGCGGAGTAGACGCGTTCGACCAGTTGGACGCCGGGCCGGTAGGCCAGGTGCCGGTAGCTGGGTGCGTCGAGGATGGCGAGGTCGGCGCGGGCTCCGACTCCGAGGTGTCCGACGTCGGTGCGCTGCAGGGCGTTGGCCCCTCCCGCGGTCGCTGCCCACACTGCCTGTTCCACGGTGAAGTGCATATCGCGCACGCCGATGGCGATGGCGAAGGGCACGCTGTTGGAGAATCCGGAGCCCGGGTTGCAATCGGTGGCGATGGCCAGCGAGACTCCGGCGTCGACGTAGCGGCGGGCGTCGGGGTAGGGCTGGCGGGTGGAGAATTCTATGCTCGGCAGCAGGGTCACCACGGTGCCCGCCTCGGCGAGGATCTTCAAGTCCTCATCGGAGGCGAAGGTCGCATGGTCGACGGAGACGCAGCCGAGTTCGGCGCCGAGCTTGAGCGCCCCGCCTTCGGTGAGCTGGTTCGCGTGCAGCCGCGGTTTCATGCCGGCGGCCTTGCCTGCCTCGATGATCCGCCGGGTCTGGTCCTCGGTGAAGGCCCCGGTTTCGCAGAACACGTCGATCCACTTCGCCTTGCCTTCGGCGGCCGGGATGATCTCGTCGATGACGAGGTCGACGTAGCGTTCCGGTTCGTCCTTGAACTCGGGCGGGACGACGTGCGCGGCGATGAGCGTCGATTCCTCGGTGTGCCGGTTGATGATGTCGAGCGCCTGGATCTCATCGGGCACGGTCAGTCCGTAGCCGGACTTGACCTCGAAGGTCGTCGTTCCCTGTCGTTTCGCCTGGTCGAGAAGGTGGACGAGGTTGGCTTCGAGCTCGGCCTCGGTGGCTGCGCGGGTGGCGGCGACGGTGGTGGCGATGCCTCCAGCCGAGTACTTCTGCCCGGCCATGCGGGCGGCGAACTCCTCGGACCGGTCGCCGGCGAAGATGAGGTGGTTGTGGCTGTCGACGAAGCCGGGGATGACGGCTTTCCCGCCGAGGTCGATCGTCTCGAGGCCGGCGAGATCATTCGCCGAGGTGACTTCCCCGTTGACGATGTCGTCGTCGTTGACGGCCTGTGACAGTTCCTCACCGCGGTGGTTCTCCAGCGCGGTGTCCGCCTCAGCGGACGGTCCGGACCAGACGACTCGGCCGTTGTCGATGAGCAGTGCGGCATCGGTGATGACCTCGAGTTCGCCGAGGCGGTCGAGGTCGTTGACGACCAATTCGCTGATCCCGGTGAGGAGCTGCATGACGGTCGGCCCTTTCCGATCGAGAGTTGTTCAGTCCCAGTATGGACCGCCCCATGGCAGGGCAGAACCGCCTCGGCAAATAATCGTCCGATATTTCGGACAACAGCGGACTGGGTCCTCGCGTGCCCGCGCCGTCGACGGCGGGCACAGTGGGACCGCTCGCGGCTCTCAGGGCATCGACCTATCAACCCATTCGGAGTTCGCCTTTGACGATCTTCCCCACCGAGTTCTTCGGCAGACTCTCACGCAGGTGGATCGACGCGGGCAGTTTGTAGCGGGCCAGGCATGAACTGAGGAAGGACAGCAGCTCTTCCTCGGCGGTGGTCGCCTCGCCACGCAAAGCGACATGGGCGATGACGATCTCACCGTACTTCTCATCAGGTTCCCCGACCACGGCCGCTTCGACGACCTGATCATGGCTGAGAAGGGCGTCCTCGATTTCTTTGGGGTAGATGTTCTCTCCACCACGGATGATGAGGTCTTTGATCCGATCGACGAGGACGAGGAAGCCGTCCTCATCGAGATACCCGACATCCCCGGTGTGCAGCCACCCGTCCTTAATCACCTCTGCAGTGGCCTCCGGCCGGTTGAGGTATCCGCGCATCACCGTCTTCCCGGCAATCACGACCTCTCCGACGCTTCCGGGGTCGAGCAGTTGGCCTCCGGGGTCGATGACCCCTACCTCCAGTCCTGGCAGTGCCGGTCCGACGGTTCCTGGCTTGCTCGTGCCGTCGTTCCGATTGATCGTGGCGCATACTGAGCATTCCGACAGGCCATATCCTTCGACCATGTCGACGTCGAATCGGGTCTCGAACCGGGTGATGGCGTCTGGGGACATCGGGGCAGCACCGCAGATAGCGAAGCGCAGAGAGCTCGCATCGACTTCTCGAGTCGTTGTCGCTTCGAGGATCGAGAAGATCGTCGGCACAGCGGAGAAGTAGCTGGGACGTTCCTCCTCTACGACGTCCCAGAAGGACTCAGGATCGAATTTCGGGATGATATGGACGCTGCCGCCGAGCATCAGAGGTGAGACCGTTCCCGCAAGCAGACCATTGCAGTGGAAGAGCGGAAGGACCAGCAGGCTGCGAGCGTTCTCACCGAAGTCGAGAGCGTTGAGAATCGACCACACCATTGCTGCGATGTTCGACTGCTCCAAAACACAACCCTTAGGCTTGCCTGTCGTCCCAGAGGTGTAGACGATTAGCGCAACGTCATCATCACGGACGTCACAAGAACTGTCCGAAGAGTTACTTTCACGGGACCCCACGTCTCGCCGGGTACCGATGTCACCGCGGAAGCACTCGTCGGTCGCTGGGAGGAAACCGATCCCGCGTCCCTCAGCAAGCCCTTCGGCGCGAGAGTCCCCTACCAGCAGGGAACAGCCGGAGTCATCAAGCTGAAAGACCACCTCGTCGTCAGTGAGCGCAGGGTTGATCGGGGTGAGCCCGGCACCGAGAGACCAGGTGGCGAACATTGTGGTGATGATTTCGGGGACATTGCGCAGCAGGACGCCTACGACCGAACCGCGAGCGACTCCGAATCGCGAACGCAGAACGTGGGCAGTGCCAGCGACGGCCGCGGCGAACTCCGCATTGTCGAAGCTGCCTCCAGGCCAACTGAGGGAGGGTCCGTGGGGGTTGGATCCGGCGCGGGCTTTGGGCAGCCCAACCACCTCAGTGACGGGATAAGTGAAGGATTCCGGAGCCCCTAGCCGAGCACGGCCACGGCGATCCGCGCTCTCAGTGACGTCCTTGTCGACAGTGACAGAATTCGAAGTGATCATGGCGTCACTCTAGCCACGCGTCTCTGCCCGTTCACTAGGCGCGGTGACCAAACCACGATCGACGTTTCGGTCAATGATACAAACGTAGCCTGCGCTTTCGTCGGCCCAGCCGTCCTCACTGTCTGCAATCGGCGGTACTGTGCACACATGGTCGATCATCTGCTCTGGCCTCCCAATGACGGGTCGAAGGCCGACAGCTCAACCGTTGAGGTGCGAACCTACGTTTCGCGGATCGCAGCGGGAATGACCCCGCACAGTCCCGAGCTCACGCGACGGGTCTACGACTATCTGGCAACGAAGATCACCGAGCTCGGCGCCGAACCGGCTCTCCTCGATCTCCTCAGTGCAAGCATCGCGGGAAATATCGAGACGATCCTCCACGCGCTTCAGCACGGTATCTCCTCGGACAACCTCGAACCGCCGACCGCCGCATTCGAATACGCCAGACGGCTGGCCCAGCGCGGAATCTCCGTCAATGCATTGGTCAGAGCCTATCGTTTGGGGCAGCAGAGATTGCTCCAGAGCGCCTACGACTTCGTCATCGAGGACGAGGACCTGCCGACCCAACTCGTCTCAGCGGTCTTCCAGCACCTCGTCGACGAGGTATCCGAATACATCGATTGGATTTCGCAGCGAGTCGCGGAACTCTACGAACAGGAACGAGAATCGTGGCTGGCTAATCGCACAACGGCCAGGGCGACCCAGGTAAGGCGAATCATCGCCGGTGAGAACATCGACGTCGCTGCGGCCGAGCGAATTCTCGGCTACAGCCTCGGTGGTCGCCATGTCGCGGTCATCGCATGGACCCATCACTCGACTCCCGATTCAAACGGCCAGTTGGGTCGGTTCACGACTGCGATCAGAGACCTCGCTGCTGCCCTCGGATCACACCGCACGTGTCTCATCATCGGCCGGGACCAGGACACGGCCTGGGGATGGCTGCCGGTGCCAACCGACTGGAATTATGACGACTCACTTCGCCGATGCGTTCCGCCTTCGGATTCGATCCACTTGGCAATCGGCTCAGCGCACGCCTTGTCTGACGGCTTCCGCCTCTCTCATCAGGAGGCTGAACGCGTGCAGCGCGTCTGCATCGCCGGACGCGCTCCAGCCGAACTGAGATCGCACGATGACCCGGGAATGGCCGTAACGTCACTGCTGGCCCACGATATCGAGGCGCCCGAGCATGGGTGAGATCGGTGCTCGGCCCACTGACCGACGACACCGAGGCAAATGCCCGACACCGGGATACACTCTCAGCTTTTCTGAGTCATGAGCTCAGCTACACGGCAACGGCGGCCGCAATGACCATGCACAAGAACTCGATCCGGTATCGAGTCGAAATTGCCGAAGCAGCCCTCGGAACGAGGTTGGCAGAGAACCGCTTCAATATCGAGGCCGCTCTGCACGCGCACCATTATCTCTATGGAGCCGACGGGTGACGGTCTAGGTACTCGGCTCACCGAGCCGGACATCACGGGAGGCAAAATAGAAGCGCTGCCCCTGCACGCTGGCTCCTGCTCAAGCAACATTCGGTGCTCGGATCTTGGGGTGAGGCGCGAGTTGTACCGGGAGTACAAATCCTTCACGCACATTCGGCTGAGAATCCATGGGATCCGGGTCACGCGATTCCTAGTCTGGGCTTAGGTCCACTGTCCGACATAGGAGTCGGGCACCTGCCGAGAAAGGAAGCGCCATGGGGTTCTCAACTCCCGTCGCCCCTCCGGTCGACATGGAGACATTCCAGTCGCAACCGCTGTCTGATCGGATCCGCGCCGTCGTCCTCCACTGGGTCGACTACGGCTTCGGCTCCCCACTCCTCTTTCACTGTATCTACATTATGAAGCTCGCCGTACTCTACATCGGACTCGGCGTCACCCTCGCGACGCTGACCTCCGGCCTCGGCGCTCCCTGGCATGTGGCCGACTGGTGGAACGAACCGATCGTCTATCAGAAGCTCGTGCTGTGGACACTGCTGCTCGAGACCATCGGCCTCGCCGGATCGTGGGGACCGCTAGCCGGTAAATTCAAGCCGATGACCGGGGGGTATCTGTTCTGGCTGCGTCCGGGCACCATCCGAATGCCGCCGTGGCCAGG
The DNA here is from genome assembly GCF_057364765.1 of Brevibacterium sp. LAARM3_SD1. Lineage (NCBI taxonomy): Bacteria > Bacillati > Actinomycetota > Actinomycetes > Micrococcales > Brevibacteriaceae > Brevibacterium > Brevibacterium sp. LAARM3_SD1. The sequence continues at coordinate 34,274 of NZ_JBNFOL010000007.1, forward strand.
CAAAGTCCCGGGTACCAACGGCTTCAACCGCACCATCGTCGATGTCGTGCTCTATGCTCTGTTGCTCGTGGCGACTTTCGTACCGATCGTCATGCCCGGTTCACCCGGTGCCACGGTGGCATCGAACTACCCCGAGGGCTTCGGCAACCTCGTCTCACCTGTAATGATGATCGCGCCGCTGGTTCTGCTGGCCCTCGTCGGCCTGCGCGACAAAGTCATCTTCATCGCTGCCCGTGCCGAACAGTACGGCCCCGCAGTGCTCATATTCGCACTCGTGCCGCTGCTGCCCGGAGGCTTCGTCGACATGATCATCATGCTCAAGCTGCTCATCGTCTCCGTCTGGATCGGTGCCGGTATCTCGAAGTTTGGAAAGCACTTCGCATTCGTCATCCCTCCGATGCTCTCAAATGCACCGATCGTCCCATCCAAACTGATCAAGCGCATGCACTACCGTAACTTCCCTGAGGACGTCCGTCCCGGAAAACTGGGTGTGAGCGTCGGTCACGGTCTGGGCACGCTCGTCGAGATTGCAACGCCGATCATTCTGCTGTTCACCACGAACTTCACTGTCGCGCTCGTCGCCGCTGGCCTGATGGTCTGCTTCCATCTCTTCATCACCGCGACCTTCCCGCTCGCGGTGCCGCTGGAATGGAACCTGCTATTTGCCTACACTGCCGGATTCCTCTTCATCGGATTCCCCAACGCCGACGGCTACAGCATCTACGACGCCTCCTCACCGTGGCTGGTCGTCGTGTCCTTGGCCGGCCTGTTCTTCTTCCCCGTGCTTGGCAACCTGCGCCCCGACCTCGTCGCGTTTACTCCGTCGATGCGTCAATACGCAGGAAACTGGGCGTCGGCCCTATGGGCCTTCCAACCCGGCGCCGAGGAGAAGCTCGAAGTCGTCACCCGTCCGACGAGGAACCAAGTCAACCAGCTGCAGCAGATGGGCTTTCCCCAGGAAGCCGCTGAGCTCACCGTCCAACAGACGCTCGGTTGGAGGTCGATGCACAGCCAGGGACGCGGCTTACTGTCTCTGCTCTACACCCACGTCACTGACATCGACCGGGCCACCGTGCGTGAGGCTGAATTCGCCTGCAACTCACTCGTCGGGTTCAACTTCGGCGACGGCCATCTGCACAACCACCACATGATCGCCGAACTTCAGCGTCGCTGCCACTTTAAGCCCGGCGAATTCATCGTCGCCTGGGTCGAGTCGCAGCCGATCCACAAGAATACACAGGAGTACATGGTCATCGACGCGGCCGTGGGTATCGTAGAGCGCGGCACTTGGAAGGTCGCCGATGCAGTCGCCGAGCAGCCCTGGCTGCCCAACGGCCCAATCCCTGTCAATGTCGCCTGGCGCGATCCGCACTACACCCCCGCTTCCGAGCGGTTGGCCGAGCAACCGAGTCAGGACCGTGGAAGCGTGGCCTCCACCGCCGAGGCGGCCGGTAAGTCCCGGATTGTCGACCACAACGGCTGATGCCGACTGACGACACACACAGGGTGCGGTCGGCGGACACTTGGTCCGCCGACTGCACCCGATACAGACACCATTGATGCGCAGAGACCATCATCTGCAGAGACCGGCGCCCGCCGGTCCGGATTCCGACCGAGGAGTGAACAATGACGACCGCTGCTGTGATTGGCAGTGGCCCGAACGGACTGGCAGCAGCCATCACAATGGCTGCTGCAGGCGTCTCGGTCACCGTCTATGAGGCCGCGGACCGGTTGGGTGGGGGCGCCCGCAGCGCCGAGCTCACTCTGCCCGGTCTCATCCACGACGAGTGCTCGAGCCACCATCCTTTCGGCCTCGCCGCGGAATTCTCCCGCACCTTCGACCTCACTGCCCACGGCTTGGAATGGGCGTTCACCGAGGTCGAGTTCTCCCACCCCCTCGATGGCGGCCGAGGTGCCGCCGCCGTGCGCTCGGTCGTCGAGACCTCGCGTGGCCTAGGTGCCGATGCGGACTCATACCGCCGCTTCTTCTCCCCCGTCGCCTCACGGATGCCCACCGTGGCCGACGAGTTCCTCCAATCTCTCATCCACATTCCTCGCCACCCATTCCATCTCGCGACGCTCGGCATGCGCGCGGCCCTGCCTGCGGCCGCCGTTGCCCGTTTCTTCCGAACTGAGGAGGCCAAAGCTCTGTGGGCCGGAGTCGCCGCCCACACGTTCGGCCCCTTCGACATACCGCTGTCTGCGGCGATCGGCACCTCACTGGCCTCGGCCGCTCACTATTTCGGTTGGCCTGTGGCGATCGGCGGGTCAGGAAAGATCACCGAGGCGATGGCTTCCCTACTGAGCAGCCTCGGTGGGCGAATCGAGGCCGGACGTCGCATCGACAATGTCCGGGACCTCGGAACCCCCGACATCCTCATGCTCGACACCGGTCCCGAGGAAGCGAACCGGATCGCCGGCGAGCGTCTATCCCGTGCCGCCCGAGCGGGCCTGCGCCGGTGGAAGCCCGGCCCGGCCGCATTCAAGGTGGCCTTGGCCGTCGAGGGCGGTATCCCGTGGACACACGAGCCGTCCCGCCGGGCGGGCACGGTCCATCTGGGAGGTTCTTATGCCGAGGTGGCCGCAGCGGAGAAGGACGTCGCGCAGGGTCGAATGCCCGACCACCCCTACGCCCTTCTCGCGCAACAGCACCTGGCCGATCCCGACAGAGGCCAGAGTTCCGTCGTACCCATCGATGCCTATGCGCATGTGCCGCAGGGGTTCGATGGCGATGCCACCGAGGCAATACTCGCTCAGATCGAGCGCTTCGCCCCGGGGGCCCGGGATCGGATCCTGGCAGTGACTCCGCGAGGAACCTCCGAGATCGAGACGATGAACACGAACTTCGTCGGCGGGGACATCCTCACCGGACGGAAGGACCCGCTGCAGCTCGTCCTTGGTCCCGCTCCCGGCCTGGACCCCTATCGGTTGAGTCCGCGCAAAGGCGGTTCGCACAGACAGGAGCAGGGGATCTACCTCTGCTCGGCTGCGGTGCCGCCGGGCCCGGGTGCCCACGGCATGTGCGGCTTCCTCGCTGCAAAACGCGCCATCGCCGACCTCCGTGGTCAGCGTGCCACTACCGACCTCGACCGCATCGACGGCCTTGTGGCTTCCGCCGACAGCGTCGGGACTTCCATCGGCCTTAGTACCCCGCAGAACGCTCTTACCGAGTAGCCTGCATCACAGATACCCATTCGGACCATGGACAAAGGAGACGAACGATGACCACTGACAGCCACCTCGGCGAGGGATATTCCACCCGATCGCTGGCCGGACGGACGATCATCATGAGCGGCGGCAGCCGTGGAATCGGACTGGCGATCGCTCTGCGCGCAGCCCAGGACGGGGCGAATATCGCGCTGCTGGCGAAGACCGCGGAACCCCATCCGAAGCTCGAGGGCACGGTCTACACTGCGGCCGAGCAGATCGAGGCGGCCGGCGGCAAGGCCCTGCCGATCATCGGTGACGTCCGCAGCGACGAATCCGTCGCCGAGGCGGTCGCGAAGACCGTTGAGGCCTTCGGGGGGATCGACATCGTCGTCAACAATGCCAGCGCTATCGACCTCTCCCCAGTCGAGGACCTGCCGATGAAGAAGTTCGATCTCATGAACTCGATCAACGCACGTGGCTCCTACCTTCTGGCCAAAACGGCCCTGCCGCACCTCCGAGCCTCGGACGCCGCGCATGTGCTCACGCTCTCCCCGCCGCTCAACCTCAATCCGGCATGGGCGGGCAGACACCTGGGTTACACGATGGCGAAGTACGGGATGTCGCTGGTCACGCTCGGGCTGGCCGAGGAGCAGCGCGAGGCCGGAGTCGCGGCGAACAGCCTGTGGCCACGGACGACGATCGCAACGGCCGCTGTGAACAACCTCCTCGGCGGCGAACAGCTCATGGCGCGCAGCCGCAAGCCCGAGATCATGGCCGAGGCGGCATGGGTGATCCTTACCAGCGGCCCCCGCGAGGTCACCGGCAATTTCTTCATCGACGACGAGGTGTTGGCGGCTCAAGGTGTCACAGACCTCTCGGCTTACGCCCATGATGCGTCGAAGCCCGGCTCCGTCGGTCACGGGCCCAACGACCTCGAGCTCGACCTCTTCCTCGACGAGTAGGGTTCGCAGCGCAGCCGATTACTCGCGGTCGACAATTCCCCGCGGCACACAAAAAGTCGAGCAGCACTGTTTCAAAACTGTGCTGCCCGACTTTTTTCGAGCTATTCAGCGACCGCGCCGTCGACGCAACTTCGCTTACTGCTTACTGTGCGGCAGATTCCTCGTCGCGCTTGTCGAGCTCGGGGATCATCGGCACGCGCTGGCCACGCTCTTCAGCGACCTCGGAGGCGCGGTCGTAGCCGGCGTCGACGTGGCGGATGACGCCCATGCCCGGGTCATTGGTGAGCAGGCGGGCGAGCTTCTTCGCGGCCAGTTCGGTGCCGTCGGCCACGGAGACCTGACCGGCGTGGATGGAGCGGCCGATGCCGACGCCGCCTCCATGGTGGATCGACACCCAGGTAGCACCCGAGGAGGTGTTGACCAGGGCGTTGAGCAGCGGCCAGTCGGCCACGGCGTCTGTGCCGTCGAGCATGGATTCGGTCTCGCGGTAGGGGCTGGCGACGGACCCGGAGTCGAGGTGGTCACGGCCGATGACGATCGGGGCCGAGATCTTGCCTTCGGCGACGAGCTTGTTGAACAGCAGGCCGGCCTGGTGGCGTTCCTTGTATCCGAGCCAGCAGATGCGTGCCGGCAGGCCTTCGAACTCGACGTATTCGTTGGCGGCGTCGAGCCAGGTGTGGAGGTGTTCGTTCTCGGGGAAGAGCTCCTTGAGAGCCTGGTCGGTGACCTCGATGTCCTTCGGGTCGCCGGACAGCGCGACCCAGCGGAAGGGTCCGAGGCCTTCGCAGAAGAGGGGGCGGATATAGGCGGGGACGAAGCCCGGGAATTCGAACGCACGGTCATAGCCGGCTTTGCGAGCTTCGTCGCGGATCGAGTTGCCGTAGTCGAAGACCTCGGCGCCGCGGTCCTGGAATTCGACCATGGCCTTCACGTGCTTGGCCATGGATTCTTCGGCGCGGATGGTGAACTTCTCCGCATCCTGCTCGGCCTCTTCGTGCCAGTCGTCGACGCTCACGCCCACCGGCAGGTAGGACAGCGGGTCGTGGGCCGAGGTCTGGTCGGTGACGATGTCGACTTCGGCTGCCTCAGGGCGGTCGAGGATGAGCGGGAGGATCTCGGCGGCGTTGCCGACGAGCCCGACGGACAGGGCTTGCTTGTTCTTCTTCGCCTCGATGACCTTGGCCAGTGCGGTGTCGAGGTCGGTTTCGACCTCGTCGAGGTAGCGCTTGCCCTTGCGACGGTCGAGGCGGGTCTTGTCGACGTCGATGATGAGGCAGGCGCCGCCGTTGAGGGTCACGGACAGCGGCTGGGCTCCGCCCATTCCGCCGCAGCCGGCGGTGATGGTCAGGGTTCCGGCGAGGGTGCCGTCGAAGCGCTTGCGGGCGATGGCGCCGAAGGTCTCGTAGGTGCCCTGGAGGATGCCTTGGGTGGCGATGTAGATCCAGGACCCGGCGGTCATCTGGCCGTACATCATGAGGCCTTCGGCTTCGAGCTCGCGGAAGTGCTCCCAGTTGGCCCAGTCTCCGACGAGGTTGGAGTTGGCGATGAGCACGCGCGGGGCCCATTCGTGGGTGCGCATGACGCCGACGGGCTTGCCCGACTGGATGAGCAGGGTCTCGTCGTCCTCGAGGTCGTCGAGGGTGCGCACGATCGCATCGTAGGCTTCCCAGGAGCGGGCGGCGCGACCGGTGCCGCCGTAGACGACGAGGTCTTCGGGGCGTTCGGCGACCTCGGGGTCGAGGTTGTTCATGAGCATGCGCTTGGGGGCTTCGGTCTGCCAGGACTTCGCGGTGATCTCGGTTCCGCGGTCGGCGCGAATGACGCGGGACGGGTCGTGCTGGGTGAACGACGGCTTGGTGGTCATGGGTTCTCCTTGTCGCTGTGTCCGACGAGGCGGATGCTTGGCTGCCGCTTCGCCGTCGCGCCGAGGCGTGGGCTCCCCTGCGCTGTCGGCTCTGACTACACCATCCATTCTGACGACTGGAGCAGAATGCGGAAGTGGCCCGCTTCAAGTTCCGTCCGACATTTCGGACAGACTGAAATTGACGGCAGAAACTCGCAGCCCGGGAACAGATCCAATCCACCCCACGAAGAGGAACCCGCGCTTCGGTAAACACACCTGGCATTATTGCCGAATCGTGCAATGATAATGATCCACCCACACCGAGAACCGACCAGAGCGAACCGAACGGAGAAACGTTGGAGCTGCAGCAGATCCGCGCCTTCGTCGCCGTCGCCGAAGAACTCCACTTCGGCCGCGCCGCCGAACGCCTCGGCATGGCCCAACCCCCGCTAAGCCGCACCATCAGGTCCCTGGAGACCGAGCTCGGCGCCTCTCTGTTCCAACGCACGACCCGCTCAGTCAGCCTCTCCCCCGCCGGCGAAGCCCTGCTCGAGCCGGCCAAGCACATGCTCGCCACCCAGCAGGCCGCCGTCGAATCCGTCCACCGCTCCTCCAGCGGTGAGGTCGGCCGCGTCCGCTTCGGCTACTCGCACCCGTCCTCCCGCGACCTGGCCGCCACCCTCGTGGCGGCCTCACACGAACGCAATCCGGGCATCACCTTCCACCTCGAGTCGACGGTCTACGCCGACGAAGGCCTCGAGCGGATCATGGACGGCACCCTCGACCTCGCGCTGGTCCGCTGGCGCCGTCGGCCCCCGCTCATCGCCGGCCGCCCCGTGGCGATCGAGCGTCCATGCGTCGCCATGCCGAGCTCTCACCGCCTGGCGAAGCGGAAGAAGATCGGCGTCAAGGAACTCGCCGACGAACCCTTTGTCCTCCTGCCCGCACGACCGAATTCGAACCTGCGCGAGACCGCCATGCGCCTGTGCCTCGACGCCGGGTTCAGCCCGCGCACCGTCCAGGAGGCCCCCGACTCGCAGTCGATCTCCGCGCTCGTGGCCGCCGGGATGGGCGTGACGATTACGTTCGATTCCGTCGCCGCCGGCTACGACTCGCGGATCACCGCGGTTCCGCTCGATCTCCCGAACGAAGCCACCCAGCTCCACCTCGCCTACCGACTCGATCAGCAGGACGCAGCCCTGAACACGGTGCTCGATGTCGCCGAGGCGGTACTGCCGACCGTCCGCTGAGCGGCCTGGCCGCCGCAAGCCGGCCAGGCTGGCGAATCTTGCGAATCGAATCCAGCGACCCCGCATACCGTCACCGAGGCGACCCACCCACCAGTGCCGCGCCGTCACGATGAAGCCCATTCATTGAGACGCACCCTTGTCGGGCGCAATCCATTCGGATATGTTCATAAATGGGAAAGTATTAATACCAAATTCGGCAGTGATGCCGATCGTGTCGACGTTCCGGCCCCACAAGCGGGACGGTGCGACCGCAACCAGAGGGAGACCCTGTGTCCGAAGACATCGTCATCTGCGAACCTCTCCGCTCCCCCGTGGGCGGATTCGGCGGACAGTTCAAGGACGTGCCGCATGAGGAGCTCGGCCGACAGGTCCTCACAGCTCTGCTGGAGAAGACCAACCTGCCAGGCGAAGCCATTGAGGATGTCGTCCTCGGCAACTGCTATCCGCACATGGAGACTCCGGCGATCGGCCGCGTCGTCGCCCTCAATGCGGGACTGCCGATCACCGTTCCCGGCCGCCAGGTCGACCGTCGCTGCGGCTCCGGCCTGCAGGCGATCGCCGACGCTCACGCAATGATCTCAGCCGGCTTCGCCGACCTCGTCGTTGCCGGCGGCGTCGAGTCGATGAGCCGCGCACCGTTCTTCAATGAGGAGATCCGCTGGGGCGTCAGGGGCGGCAACATCGAGCTCAAGGACGGTCTCGTCCGCGGCCGCCTCACCGCAGGCGGCAACGACTACCCGGTGCCCGGCGGAATGATCGAAACCGCGGAGAACCTGCGTCGGGAATACAAGATCTCACGCGAGGACCAGGACGCCTACGCGGTCGAATCGCATCGTCGGGCCGCCTCGGCGACGGAAGAAGGGAAGTTCGCCGACGAGATCGTGCCGATCACGCTGCCGGCCACCCGGAAGACCCCCGAACAGGTCATCACGACCGATGAGCACATCCGTCCCGGGTCGACGGTCGAGAAGCTCGCGAAGCTCAAGCCGATGCTCGGGAAGTCCGACGATGAGGCCACGGTGACCGCCGGCAATGCCTCAGGCCAGAACGACGGCGCTGCTCTGTGCATCGTCACCACCGCGGCCAAGGCCGCCGAGCTGGGTCTGCGGGTCTTCGCCCGCATGCGCAGCTGGGCCGTGGCCGGTGTGCCGCCGAAAACCATGGGCATCGGCCCGGTCCCGGCGACCGCGAAGGCACTGCAGCGCGCGGGTCTCGAACTCGGCGATATCGACCTCATCGAACTCAACGAGGCATTCGCGGCGCAGGTGCTCGCCTGCACGACCGAATGGAAACTGTCCGAATCCGACTTCGCCGAACGACTCAATGTCAACGGTTCGGGCATCTCACTGGGCCACCCGGTCGGCGCGACCGGTGGGCGCATCCTCGCCACCCTGCTGCGGGAGATGGATCGCCGCGGTTCGCGCTACGGCGTTGAGACGATGTGCATCGGCGGCGGTCAGGGAATGGCCGCGGTCTTCGAACGCGTGGCCTGAGGCCCGCTCGTCTCACGACGAGAAGAACTCAGTGCACTGCCCTGGCCGGAAGCTCTTCCGGCCAGGGCAACGTGCATTGGGTGCCGGAACTCCGCCCCGGGGGCAGACGGCCCGTCGGAGCTTCGGGACGTCCGACACCTCCGTCCGACACTTCGGACGAAAACGTCTCACACCCCGTTGTCTTCGCCCTGGTCAGCGCCGAGGATGAAAATCATGAACGCAACGAAGCAGCTGCTGACCGGGGTTCGGGTCGCCGATTTCTCCCGAGTTCTCGCCGGTCCCTACGCCACCGCCATGCTCGCCGATCAGGGCGCCGAGGTCATCAAGATCGAGATGCCCGGCCACGGGGACGATTCCCGACATCTCGGACCCTTCACCGATTCCGGGTCGACGTACTTCACCGGACTCAACCGCGGAAAGCGCTCGATCGAGGCCGATCTCAAAGACCCGGAAGACCACGCTCGCCTGCTCGACCTCATCAAGACCTGCGATGTCGTCGTCGAAAACTTCCGCCCGGGCGTCGCCGCAAAGCTCGGTCTGTCCTATGAGGACCTCAAGGCTGTGAAGCCCGATATCGTCTACGCGTCGATCTCCGGCTTCGGGCAGCACGGCAGCCAGGCGGGACGTCCGCCTATGACACGGTCATCCAGGCCCTGAGCGGCCTCATGGCCTCGACCGGCTTCCCCGACGGCTCGCCCACCCGCGTGGGCGAATCGATCGCCGACGTCTCCGCCGGAGTCTTCGCCGCCTTTGGCATCTCGTCGGCGCTCTTCCACCGGCAGACGACCGGCGAAGGCGCCCATATCGACATCCCGATGCTCGACGTCATGCTCGCCATGCAGCCGACGAACGCCTCCATCCACTCCGCCGGATCCGCTCCCACCCGGGTCGGCAACCGCCACCCGGTCTCGGCGCCCTTCGACACCTACCGCGCAGCCGATGGGCTGCTCGTCATCGCTGTGGCCAACGACCGTCTCTTCGGCACCCTGGCCGCCACCCTCGGCAAGCCGGAGCTGGCAACGGATCCGCGCTTCACCACCGACGCTCACCGCTCGGACAACGACGAGGCCCTGCGCATCGAGATCGAAGAGTTCACCACCGGGCGCACCGTGACCGAGCTGTGCGAGATCTTCGATGCAGCCGGAATCCCAAACTCTCCCGTCCTCGATTTCGCCGAGGCGGTCACCGGCCCCATCGGCTCAGATCGCGATCTCACTGCCACCGATCCCCGGTCCGGGCACGCCTTCCTCGGCCACCCGCTCCTCGTCAACGGAGCGCGGCCCGCGTCCGTGCTTCCGGCGCCCCGCCTCGGCGAACACAATGCCGACTTCTCCGCACCCACCGACGCACCCTGACCTGACCGGCTGGCGCCAACCTCGCCGAGGCGGCGCACTCCGCACGAATCCCCTGGCCTCTCCGCCGGGATTCCCTGATCTTCCCGATCCGGGCCCCGTCCAATTCCATCGAACCGACCCCCACTGCAAAGGAGCACTCTTATGGCCTTCGACATCACCGCCGATGAACAGGAACTCGTCGACGCCGTCGCCCAGATCAGCAAGGACGTCCTCGCCCCGCAGGCGGCCTCCGCAGACGCGAACGAACGCGTCTCGGATGAGACGCTGAAGACCCTCGCCGAGGTGGGGGTCATGGGGCTCAACCTGCCCGAGGAATTCGGCGGACCCGGCGTCGGTTCGGTGGCGATGAGCCAGATGGTCGCCGCCATCACTGAGGCGTGCGCGTCGACAGCGTCGATCGTCACCGCGCAGTTCCTCGCCACCGATTCGATCCTCCTCGGCGGCACCGACGCCCAACGCGAAGCGTGGCTGCCGCGGGCCGCAGCCGGCGAAGTCATCGGTTCCTTCGGGCTGACCGAGCCGGGGGCCGGGTCCAACCCGGCGGAGATGTCGACGAAGGCCACACGGGTCGACGGCGGATGGCATCTCAAGGGCACGAAGTGCTTCATCACGAACGCCGGCTTCGCGGACTTCATCATCGTCTACGCGAAGACCGACGTCGATGCCGGCCACAAGGGAATCAGCGCATTCATCGTCGACACCGCGGCCGCCTCGGCGGGGTTGGACTTCAATCCCCCGGAGAAGACGATGGGTCTGCGGGGAAGTCCGGTCTACGAGTTCGTCATCGACACGGTCGTCCCCGAGGAGGCCCTCCTCGGGAACGCAGGCGAGGGCTTCACCACGGCAATGCGCGTGCTCGACCGTGGTCGCATCGAGGTCGCGGCGATGAGCCTGGGAATCGGCAAGGCCGCCCTCGACGCCGCCGTGGCGTGGGCGGGCGAGCGCAAGATCAGCGGGAAACCGCTGAACAGGCTCCAAGGCATCGCGTTCAAGCTCGCGGACATGTACACGAAGTACCGGTCGGCATGGCTGCTGACGATGGACGCCGCCGAACAGCGCGATACGGGAGTCGATTTCACTCGGTCTTCGGCGACCGCGAAGCTCGCCGCCTCCGAGGCGGCCGCCTTCATCGCCGACGAGGCTCTGCAGATCCACGGCGGCTACGGTTTCACCCGGGACTTTCCGCTCGAACGCTATGTCCGCGATGCGAGGATCTACCGCATCTACGAAGGCTCCTCGGAGATCCAGCGCACGATCATCGCCCGCTCTCTGTCCTGACGAATCGGCTGAAACAAGCCGGAGAATCGATCGAAACAGCACAGAAATCCGCCCGAGAATACGATCGAGGCGAGTTTGAGGGGCGATTCGTTCGCCGTTGAGTCCCTCTGTTCATTCCACCCTGCAGATGTTCCGAAATATCGGACGGAATATGTGATTCGGGTCTCGTCTCTCATCGTCTTTGGGTGTTGACTGAGTCTGATTCATCACTCAAAGGAGGCAATCTTGGCTAGTACGACCAATTCGGGGATCGAGAAGCGGTCCATCGAGATGGTGCCTGACGCCGAGCGTCACGGAACGCCACGGTCCCAGTTCACTCTGTGGTTCGGCGCCAACACTCAGATCACCGCGATCGTCGATGGAGCTCTGGCCGTCGTCTTCGGCGCCGATGCGCTCTGGGCCATCATCGGCCTGCTCATCGGCAATGTCATCGGCGGCATCGTCATGGCGCTGCATTCGGCACAGGGGCCGCAGCTGGGTCTTCCGCAGATGATCTCCTCGCGGGCGCAGTTCGGCATCATCGGCGCGATCATTCCGCTCGTGCTCGTCGTTCTCATGTACATCGGCTTCGCCTCAACGGGTGCGGTGCTGTCCGGCCAGGCCGTCAACCTCATCATCGGCGCACAGACCCCCTGGATCGGCATCGTCATCTTCGGCGCGCTCACCGCCCTGGTGGCCCTGCTGGGATACAAGTACATCCACGTCCTCGGACGGATCTCCTCGGTGACGGGTCTGCTCGGGTTCCTCTTCATCACCTACTGCGTGCTCACCCAGGTCGACGTTCCCGGGCTGATCTCGGGTTCGTCCTTCGCCTTCCCTTCCTTCCTCTCCGCAATCGCACTGTCCGTGGGCTGGCAGCTGACCTATGGTCCGTATGTCGCCGACTACTCGCGCTACCTGCCGCGCTCGACCCCATCCTCGAAGACCTTCTGGTTCACCTTCGGCGGATCGGTCATCGGTTCGCAGTGGTCGATGACCCTGGGCGCGCTCATCGGCGCCGCCGCCATGACGGAGTCGGGCAATCTGTTCGTCGAGAACCAGGTCGCCTATGTCGGTGACATCGTCGGCGGGGGCGTGTTCGCATTCCTCATCTTCATCGTCATCCTCCTGGGCAAGCTCACCGTCAACACTCTCAACGCCTACGGCGCGTTCATGTGCACGCTGACGATCCTCACCTCCTTTGGCAACAGGGCGACCATCCGTCGGTGGACCGCGCGGTATTCGTCATCGGCATCGTCACCCTGACCGTGCTCGTGGCGCTGCTGGCCTCGGCGGACTTCCTCGCGAACTTCAAGAACTTCGTGCTCGCGCTGTTGATGGTGTTCACCCCATGGTCGGTCATCAACCTCACCGACTACTACCTGATCTCGAAGGACCGCTTCGACATCCCCGCCTTCTACGACCGTCACGGTCGCTACGGCAACTGGAACTGGCGTGCACTGGTCGCCTACGGCATCGGCGTCATCGTTCAGATCCCGTTCCTCGCGCAGTCTTTCTACACCGGGCCGCTGGTCGCGAAGCTCGGCGGCGCGGACATCTCGTGGCTCGTGGGCATCGTCGTCACCTTCGTCCTCTACTTCGTGCTCATCCGCAACCACGGAGTCGCCCCGAAGGAGACGATCTACCCCAGCCTCGAGGAACTCGAGCGCACGTGAGCCCCACCCTCACCGAGGCGGCCCCGCCCTATCCGGGCAGCTGACCTCGGCGGGTGGTTCCACTCCTCCAACGGCCGTCGGTCGGCAGCGTGTTTCGCTGCCGACCCGCGGTCGTCATGTTCCCTGCGGATGGATCCTCCTCGAGATTTGCATTGCGATCGAGGCGGATCCACCCGCAGGAGACATCAACGGCTCACACCGTGCAGGGAATCGGTCACCGCAAGCTCACTCCAGCCGAAAGGCCACGTCTCGCTCACAACGAGCACTTCATCAGCGCCAAACCAACCCTGAATGCGCAGTTCATGCATTCATGTTGCGCACATCACGCAATCGGTGGCACACTTGCATGAGCCGTGCCGACGGGGCCGTCGTGCTCTGATTCGCCCCGAGGCACCGGCACGATCAATGGACAGATCCACCTCCGTGCAAGGAAGCCGAGTATGACCGCGCAGAACATCGACCGGGACGATCGCACAGGCGCCGAAGCCGCCGTCGACCCCTACCACCTCGACCCCAAGGACGTGCTCGAACCGCCCACAACCTTTGCGGGCAAGCTCAAGTACCTCGGTCCCGGTCTTGTCATCTCGGCCGCAGTCATCGGCTCCGGCGAACTCATCACCACCACGGCTCTCGGTGCCAAGGCCGGCTTCGTCCTCCTCTGGCTCGTCATCATCTCCACCGCGGTCAAGGTCTGGGTCCAGCTCGAGCTCGCGCAGTGGACCATCCTCTCCGGCAAGCCCGCGCTCGAAGGCTACGGCCACGTCGGTCCCCGCCTCATCGGGCGTGCCGGCTGGATCAACCTGCTGTGGATCCTCATGGACTTCGCGAAGGTCCTCCAGCGCGGCGGCATCATCGGCGGTGCCGTCGCTGCACTGAGCATCATGCTGCCTGTCTTCGGCGAGCCGCTCTCGACTCCGTCTCTCGTCTTCTGGACGGTCGTCTCGCTCGCGGTCGTCATCGCCCTGCTCGTGACGAACAAGTACAGCATCGTCGAGAAGTTCTCCGTCGGTGCGGTCATCATCTTCACGGTCTCCACTGTCGGACTCGCAGTATCGCTGCCCTTCACCGACTTCGCCTACACCTCGGCGGACGTCATGAGCGGACTGACCTTCGCCATTCCCGCCGGCACGCTGGGCTTCGCGGTCGCGATGTTCGGCATCACCGGCGTCGGCGCGACGAGATGACGACCTACACCTACTGGTGCCTCGAAAAGGGCTATGCCCGCTACTCCGGCCCGAACGACGGCACCGAGGAACGCGCCCGCCGCGCCCGCGGCTGGATCTCGGTGATGCGCACGGATGTGCTCGTCTCCTGGATCGTCTCGACCGTGTGCACGATGTCCTTCTACGTCATCGGCGCGGCTATCCTCCACCCGCAGAACCTCGTGCCCGAGGGCAACGACATGATCACCACGCTGTCGTCGATGTACTCCTCGACGATGGGCGAAGCCGGCTATTGGATCTTCCTCATCGGCGCGTTCGCCGTCCTCTTCTCGACCTTCATCGCGTCGACCGCGAGCGTGCCCCGGCTGTGGACGAACACGGTGTCCATCCTCGGCGTCTTCGATTGGGAGAACACCCTCACCCGTGGCCGCATCATCCGTGTGCTCACCGTGGTCTTCCCGATCATCTGGGCGCTGAGTTACCTCATCATCCAGTCCCCGGTGATCATGGTCCAGATCGGCGGGGTGGCCAGCGGCGTCTTCCTCGTCGCCGTCGTCATCGCCGTCTGGTACCTTCGCTCCCGAGAGGTGCCGGCCGAGTTCAAGTCCAACCACTTCTTCACGGTGATGCTCGTCTTCGCCTCCCTGGCGATCGGTCTGCTGGGCATCTACACCGTGTTCGAGACCTTCGGAATCGAGATCGGAGCCTGATGCGCCTCACCGTCCTCACCCCGTCCTTCGGCAAGTATTCGCAGCGACCGAGTGCGCGATCCGCGCAACTCGGCCTCGACCTCGACTACCGGACCGAGAATCATCCCAAGACCGGTCAGGACCTCATCGAGGCGATCTCCGGCGCCGAGGCGGTCATCGTCGGTCTCGATCGGATCGACTCCGAGGTGCTCGCCGCCTGCCCCGACCTCAAGGTCGTCGCGAAGCACGGAGCCGGGGTCGACAATATCGACTTGGACGCCGCCGCTGCTGCCGGAGTCAGGGTCGTCAACACTCCCGGAGCGAATGCCGAGTCCGTCGCCGACCTCACGCTCGGACTCCTCATCATGGGCGCCCGCCGGATCCGCGCGGCCGAGGATTCTCTGCGCGCCGGTGAGTGGGGCGTGTTCTTCGGTTCGCAGCTGAGCGGCAAACGCCTCGGCATCCTCGGCTTCGGCCGCATCGGACGGGAGGTCGCAAAGCGTGCCGCAGGATTCGGCCTGAGCATCGCTGCGTACGATCCGTACGTCCCGGATGAGGCCATCGCCGAGGCGGGGGCCGAGCCCCAGAACCTCGCCGAGGTGGTCGCAAGGTCCGACTTCCTCACCCTCCACCTGCCCGGTGGCGACGAGCCGCTGCTCGATGCCGAGCTTCTCGCCACGATGCCCAAGGGTGCCGGGCTCATCAACGCGGCCCGCGGCGGGCTCGTCGACGAGGCGGCTCTGGCCGGGGCCCTCGAATCCGGGCGGCTGTCATTCGCCGCACTGGACGCCTTCGCCACGGAACCGCTGGCGGCGGACGACCCTCTGCTCTCCGCGCCGAATCTCGTCGCCACCCCGCACATCGGCGCGTACTCCGATATTGCGAACGAGAACATGGGCACGTGGGCCGTCGAAGACGTCGTCCGGGTGCTGCAGGGCGAGGAACCGCGCTTCTCGGTGGTCTGATTCGCCAAGCACCACCGTCGCCATAGACAGAGCGGCATCGTAGACAAGAGGGGCTGCACCGATCGGTGCAGCCCCTCTGATCATTTCGACAGTTCGGGTCTCGGGCCGGATGGAAACTGCCTGCCCGGTCAGATCAGGCCAGGCCGCGCTCCACATCGGCGGCGACCGTCGCGGCGACCTGCTTCTTCGCCTCGTCCGAGAGCGCATTGAACGGCGCCCGCGCCGGACCGAGGCCGAATCCGCGCTCGTTCGCGGCAGCCTTGACCACTGTGTTCGGGTTGCCGAGTGCCAGGCAGTTGCGGATCGGGCGGATGCTGTCCTGTGCGGAGCGCGCAGCATCGATGTCCCCGGCGACGAACAGGTCATAGATCGAGGCCATGGTCTCCGGATAGATGTTCGCGATGCCGCTGATCCCTCCGGCACCGCCGGCCAGCAGGGTCCAGAGGATGAGGGAGTCATTGCCGGAAATGACGTCAAAGGTCTCGCGATCGGTGCGCTCGAGGTACTGCAGAATCGTGTCGAAGTTCCCGCTCGAGTCCTTGACCGCGGTGATGTTGTCCACGGCTGCGAGCTTTTCGAGCGTCGCCGGTGCCACGGCATTGCCGGTCCGCGCAGGAATGTTGTAGACGATGACCGGAACGTCGACGGAGTCGGCCACGGCCCGGAAGTGATTCTCGATCTCGACCTGCGAGGCGACCGCGAAGTACGGGGTGATGATCGACAGCGCGTCGGCACCGGCCGCAGCGGCATCGGCGGCGATCGCGATGGTCTCCCGGGTCGTTGCGGCACCGGCACCGATGACGACGGGGACGGCGCCGGCCACCTCGTCGATGACGATCCGCGCGGCTTCGGCACGCTCGGCCGCGGACTGGGCGTAGAACTCACCGTTCGTGCCGAGGGCGAAGATGCCGTGGACTCCGGCGGTGAGCTGACGGCGGACATGGGCGCGCAGGGCCGCCTCGGCGATGTTCTCGTCTTCGTCGAACGGAGTGGCGGTGGCGGCGAGGATGCCTCGGGTGGCTGTCATGGTGGTTCCCTCTCAGGTGGTGGAGTGGTTGATCGGCGACGGGTCAGCGGTTGTACTTCGGCTGGGAGCCGCGGACTTCGGCGGTGGCGTCATCGACGGCGGTGAGCACATCGGCCGGCAGCGGGCCTTTGGCGATCGCGGCGATATTGCCCTCAAGCTGGGAGACTCGGCTGGCTCCGAGCAGCAGGGCGGAGATTCCGGGCGCCTCGGCAACCCAGCGCAGGGCGAGCTCGGCCTGCGGGATCCCGGAATCGTCGGCCACGGCGGCAAAGGCCTCGACCGCGGCGAGGACGGAGTCGGAGAGGTAGCGCTGCGAGTACATCTCTGCCAGCACGGATCCCGAGAAACGATCCCCCGTTCCATCGGTCGACGGGCGGCGGGCCAGCAGGCCCCCGGCCAGCGGGTTGTAGGCCATCGTTGCGATGCCGTGGGACTGTCCACATTCGAGCCATTCGTCCTCGATCCGGCGGGCCAGGACGCTGTAGACGTTCTGCGCTACGACGGGGCGCGGGGCGCCCGCGCGCTCGGCGGCGGCGATGACGTCGACGGCCTGCCAGGCGGCGAAGTTCGAGAAGCCCAGCGCGGTGATCTTGCCTTCGGCGCGCAGGGCGGCGATGGTCTCGAGCGTCTCGTCGAGCGAGGCCGCACGGTCGGGCTGGTGGAGATAGAAGAGGTCGATCGACTCGACGTCGAGGCGGCGCAGGGACCCTTCGACGCTCGCGCGCAGTCCCGCTGCGGACAGCGGCGAATGCTCGCCGGCATCGGCGTGGGGCATGCCTGCCTTCGTCGCGAGCACGATCCGGTCCCGGTGCTTCTTCACCAGCGGCGAGATGAGGCTCTCCGTCTTCGACTTCGCATATCCGTTGGCGGTGTCGATGCCGGTGATCCCGGCCGCTACGGCGGCTTCGAAGACCTCGTGCGCTGCCGCTTCGGTCACGGTGTCGCCGAATGTCATCGTGCCGAGCACCAGCCGGGACAGGGGGACGGAGACTCCGTCGAGCGTGATGGTCGAGTCTGTGGTCAAGGGAGTCTCCTCGTTGAGTGGGGCAGATCGTCGATACACCGATCTTCCCATTTGTGCGTGGATCGTGCAACAATTTGCGCATTTCGCGCACACATGTCAGTGTAGAGGGTGTTCAGCCGGACCGGACGCAAAGGAGTGCCATGTCAGCAGGCGAATCCGGTGTCCTGGTCATTGCCGACGATCTCAGCGGCGCTGCCGAGGTCGCCGCCACACTCGATCCGGGCACCCCGATCGTGCTCACCTCGTCGAGTGCAGAGTCCGCGACCGGCACAGATGACACCATCACCGAGGCGAACCCCGGCACAGATGACACCATCGCCGAGGAGAACGCCGGCGCGGATGACACCATCATCGAGGCGAACGCCGGCTCAGAATCCGATCGATCTTTCGCCGAGGCGGCCGACACAGATCCCCGGGACCTCGTCGTCGATCTCGACTGCCGTTATCTGCCGGCCGAGTCGGCCGGCGCCCGCACTGCAGCTGCACTTCGTGACTTCGGTTCGCCCCGCACCACACTCATCAAGGTCGATTCCCTGCTCCGCGGCAATATCCGCGCCGCGCTCACTGCGGCCCTCGACCACGCGGGCGGCCTCGTGATCTTCGCTCCGGCGCTTCCGCAGCAGGCCCGCACGGTCGTCGGCGGAGTGCCCTTCGACAACGGAATTCGGCTCAGCAGCACCCGCGCCTGGAGCCTCGAGGACGGCAGCGCACCGGAGGCACTATCGGATCTGTGCCCCGTCCCCGCCCGTCATTTGGGCCTCGGCGAACTGCGGTCACTGCCCGGCACCGATGCTGCCGACGTCTTCGCCGACGTCGTTGACAGCCGCAGTTCGGACGCCGCTGACAGCCGCGACGCCGTTGACAGCGCGGACGCCAGTATCGACGCCGCGAATGCCGGCGTCGGTGGCGAGCGCCTCATCACCGCCGATGCCGAGACGATGGAGGATCTCACCCGTATCGTCGCTCTCGCCGAGGCGACCTCGGCCGTCCTCGTCGGCACTTCCGCACTCGCGCGCGCCTTGGCCGAGCGTCGAAGAGGCGGACTCACTGCACCAAGCGACGCATCTGCCCTGGCCGATGCGGGTGACACAGCAGCTGAACGGCCCGCCCCGTCATCGTTGCCGCGCACGCCCACACGGGTCCTCACTCTCCTCGGCACCGCTGCGGAGAGGATCGAGACGCAGATCGCTCACCTGCGTGACCACTCGGACACTCGAGTGCTCGACTTCCCCGCCACCGAGGTAACCGCTTGGGCCGACGACCCCTACCGTCTTGACGATTCCGCCGCACGCGTACGCGAGGCCCTGACCGAGTCCCACCTCGTCGTCCGACTCACCGACACGGGAGCCTCCGTCGACCCTCGGCCGCTGCCGGGCTTCCTCGCCGAACTCGCCACCCGTGCACTGTCCGGATTCGGGCCCGTCGCCCTTGCTGCCGCCGGCGGAGAGACGGCAAGCGCCGTGTTCGACCGCCTCGGCGTGCACAGGATCGAAACGATCCGCGAGATCCACCCGGGTGCGGTGCTGTCCACGGTCAGCACCGCCTCGGCGAACATTGCCGACGATGTCGACCTCGCCGCCGTCGTCACTCGGCCCGGCGGCCAGGGCGGACCCGATTCCCTCACCCTCATCCACGCGGCTCTGACCACCGGTGAGCCCACCACGACCACCGCGGCCACCGTCGCGAACCACGAAGGAGAGTCAATGAACGCGCTTCCCACAGTCGCAGTGACCATGGGCGACGGGGCCGGCGTCGGCCCCGAGATCTGCATCGCCGCCTGCCTCGACCCGTCGGTGCTCGCGGTCGCAGCCCCCGTCGTCATCGGGGATGCCGCACGGCTCGAGCAGGCCGCGCAGGTGCTCGGCACCGCGGTCGAGATCCGCCGCGTCGACTCCCCTGCCGATGCCGAGCACGTGCCCGGCGTCATCAACGTCATCGACCTCGCCCTCCTTCCGGGCGATCTGCCCTGGGGCGAACTCTCCCCCGTCGCGGGAGATGCCGCGTTCCGCTACATCGAACGCGCCTCGCAGCTGGCCATGTCCGGTGAGGTGCAGGCGATCTGCACGGCGCCGCTCAACAAGGAGGCCCTCCACTCCGCCGGGCACAAGTACCCCGGGCACACCGAGATGCTCGCCTCGCTCACCGACACCGAGGAGGTCTCGATGATGCTCTCCTCCCCCAAGCTGCGCGTCATCCACGTGACCACCCACATCGGACTCATCGATGCCGTGGCGAAGATCGAGCCCGGCCTCGTCGAACGCACCGTCCGCCGCGGCCACGACGCACTCATCCGGGCCGGACTGGAACGGCCGCATATCGGCGTCTGCGCGATCAACCCGCACGCCGGTGAGAACGGGCTCTTCGGCTACGGCGAAGAGGAGGAGAAGATCACTCCGGCGATCACGAAGCTGCAGGCCGACGGCATCGACGCCGTCGGGCCGCTGTCCGCCGACACCGCCTTCTTCCTCGCCGGCCGCGGTGACTACGACCTCATCGTCGCGATGTACCACGACCAGGGGCACGGACCCATCAAGGTCCTCGGCATCGATGCCGGCGTCAACATCACCGTCGGCCTGCCGGTCATCCGCACCTCGGTCGATCACGGCACCGCCTTCGACATCGCCGGCACCGGCAAGGTCGACACCGAGTCGATGAGTGAGGCGATGCGTCAGGCCGCGGCTCTCGCCGTCGTCTGAGCCGCCTCTGCCGTCGGCCCGTTCTCAGCCTCGATGCGCGGTCAGGACCGCCCCTGACCAGCCCCTGCGCCGAGGATGTTCTGCGCAGTTCGCGCGAGTCTGAGTTCGCGAACCGCCCCATCACCGAGGCGGCTCTGCGCAATCCGCGCGAGAATCCGCGATACAGTGGCGATCAACGACTACCGATCAGGAGTGTGATGAACGCAGGCGAACGTCGCGAGGAGATCCTTCAGCTCGTCCGGACGCAGGGCGAGATGAGTGTCGAGTCCCTGTCGGAGATGCTCGGGGTCACCGCGTCGACGATCCGTCGCGACCTCGCAAAGCTCACCGACTCGGGAGAGTTGGCACGCACCTACGGCGGCGTGATCGCCGTCCCCTCAGAGTCCGAGACCACGCTGGCCGAACGCTCCCACGAAGCCCCCGAGGTGAAACGGGCCATCGGCTCCTGGTGCGCCCGGCAGGTCCCTGCCGGTTCGCATGTGCTCCTCGACGCCGGCACGACGACCGCGCAGGTCGCCCGTGCGCTCCGGGATACCGCCCCTCTGTCCGTGGTGTCCTCCGGCCTGACTTCCCTGCAGCAGATGGCCGACCTAGAGGACGTGGAGTTCACGCTCCTCGGCGGTCGTTACCGCCCCGTCAGCCAGGGCTTCATCGGCCCCATCACCGAGGCGGGGCTGGAGAAATTCACGTTCGACTTCGCCTTCCTCGGCGCCGATGCCGTCACCGCCGAGGACGGAGTGTGCGAGGCTCTGCCCGAACAGGTTCGCCTCAAAGAGCTGATGAGCCGCCGCGCCACCCACGTCTTCGTTCTCGCCCATGCCGAGAAGCTCGGCCAGCGGCCCTTCCACGCCTGGGCCGACCTCGGCAACGGCTGGACTCTCGTCACCGACGATTCGGCCGATCCGGCGCAGATCACACCGTTCGAAGACCGCGGTATCACCGTCGTCCGTGTCGACCAGATGGGCAACGCCGTGCAGAGCTGACGGCACGAGGACGTGAAGAGGCCCCGGGACTCAGCCCCAGAGCTTGCAGTCAGTGTGGACCTGATCCTCGACTCCGGAGATCCACTCCTCGTCGAAGACGACATGCCGGATCGCCCGGCGGGAGCTGAAGGCGTAGACGACGTGGATGAGCCCGTCGGCGTCGACGATGCCGTGCGGGTACTCCTGACGGCGATTGCTGCGCAGATTGCCCTCACCGGAGAATCCGTCACCGGGCTCGATGACTCGACGCACGGGCCAGGTGCGGCCCTCATCGTTCGACACCGCGATGACGATCCGCATCCGTTCGTACGGCCAGACCACCTCGCCGGGTTCCGTGGCGACCTGGTGCTCGTTCGAGACGAGAGCGAGCATGCCCGAGGGCAGACGGAATGCGCTGAGCCCGGCATTGTTGTTCGGCACCTCGGTGGCTTCGGGCACCGACCAGGTCTCTCCGCCGTCCTCGGATCGGCTGAGGTAGACCCAGTCGGCGAAGCGTGAGCGGAAGAGGCTGACGAGTCGTCCCGGCTCGAGCTCGACGATGTTCGGGTGGACCCGACCGGCTGCCTCGGGGAATTCGACCTGTCTCCAGGTCGATCCCTGATCCGCGGAGATCTGGACGACCGGTTGGTCGGAGCCGTTCTTCGAATCATCGTCGAAGCACAGCCACTGAGTGTGCGCCCAGGTCCCACCCTCAAGCACCTGGATGGGCTGTCGGCAGAACGTTCCTTCGCGGTCGAAGAGCGTCTCCGGTTCGCTCCAGCTCGCTCCGTCGTCGGTCGAACGGATCACCTTGACCACGGAGGTGTGCTGGAGGTTGAAGGTCTCGGGGACCCCGGACTGCCGCGACAGCTGAGAGGTATAGACGAGCCAGATCGTCCCGTCGGGGGCTGCGAAGAGACCGGGGTTCTGATCCGATCGGATCTCATCGTGGGTCACCGCCGCCGAGGCGGTCCATCGTCCCGTATCGACGTCGAACCGGGAGACGAGGATGTCGATGTCCTTGTTGCCCTCATCGCTGCCGCCGAACCAGGCGGCCAGCAGACCACCGCCGGGCAGGGACAGGATCGACGGCGCGTGATTCGAGCGCCGATCAGTCGGGATCACCGCGGCCGCGGAACCATCGTCCTCGAAGAACCGGAGCCTGCCGTCAGACGACGGTGCGGGAACTCGTTCGAGTGCGGGCTGGGACAGCAGTGTCATGGGTGTCTCCTCCATGTCTTGGCAACGGAATCAGGGTACTTAACTCGGCGGGATCGCTCGCACGGCAGGGGTGGGCCGCCTCGGCGAGGGAATCCCCGGACCGACGGTCCGACTCATCATCCGAACGCGGTCTGGAACATCGCGGGGATCTGCATGGCGATCTGGACGCCGACGACGATGGCGATGATGCCGAGGAGAAGCAGCAGTCCGATCTGCCATTTCCGATTGACCGCGTAGGAGTGCATGTGCTTCTTCCGGGAGGTCAGCAGCAGGATGCAGACGACGATGATCGGGAGGCTGAGCACGGTGGAGATCGCGGTGCCGACGATGTTGAGCGAGATGAGATCCGGGGCGCCGGGGATCGTCGAGGCCAGGGGCAGGACGATGAAGACGATCGCCTGGATCCACCGGAAGGCGGGGTTCTCCTCGTCGCGGCCGAGGAACTTCCGCATCGACGGCACGGTGTG
The DNA here is from genome assembly GCF_057364765.1 of Brevibacterium sp. LAARM3_SD1. Lineage (NCBI taxonomy): Bacteria > Bacillati > Actinomycetota > Actinomycetes > Micrococcales > Brevibacteriaceae > Brevibacterium > Brevibacterium sp. LAARM3_SD1. Next base: position 57,474 of record NZ_JBNFOL010000007.1, read on the forward strand.
GTTGATGCCGTTGATGGCCAGCTGCGAGAAACCGCGCGACTGCGGCGGGAAGCTCGTCATCGCGGCGAAGAAGATGCACATCCATAGCAGATACGGACCGACCGGGCCGACGGCGACCGAGAGCATGTGGGAGAGGTCGAATTCGTCGGCGATGGAGAAGCCGGGGTGGGCGGCGCTGAATTCGGCGGCGACGATCCAGAACAGCAGGTTGATGATGAGCAGCGGGGCCATGCCGGCGATGAGGTCGAACTGCTGGATCTTCCGATACTTCGGTCCGACCCAGCCCTTGTCGCGCATGAAGCCCGAATAGAGAAGGTTGGGCATGTTGCCGGCGATCGTGCCGATGGTCGCCGAGGCGATGACGATGGGGGCGAACGCCGAGGTGTTCTGCTCCTTCGGGATCTCGAAGGCCATGCCCTGGACGAAGCCGGCGATGTCGAAGGTCCCGATCTTGATGAGCGCGTAGACGAAGGCGATGATCATCGCGACAGAGGCGAAACGGGCGAAGTATTCGAGGACGACGAACTGCTTGCGCAGCATGACCAGCGACAGAGTGAGCGCGACGATGATGATCGCGCAGAAGAAACGGCCCCAGCTGCCTCCCCACTCACCGCCGGTGAGTTCGTGGAGTCCGACGGCCGCGGCGAGGAGGAAGGTGGCCTGAGTGATGAAGCCGGCGATGAGGACGACCGCGGCCATGATCCCCGGCAGCACCGGCGACAGGCGGGCGAATCCGTCGAGGATCTGTGTGTCCCCGTGCTTGTTCATCAGCGTGTACTTCGCGATGGACGAGATGATGAACGTGCGGGCGACGAGAGAGAGGATGAGCGTCCACAGCAGCGCATACCCGTAGGAGGCGCCGGAGACGGAGGAGCTGACGAGGTCGCCGGTGCCCAGGAAGGACATGGCCAGCACGAGGCGGCCGACCGAAGTGACGAGACCGAGACCGCGCGGCAGCGGATTCTGCGCGGGCATCGAAGAGACAGAGCTGCGTTTCACGCTATGGACATCGGCGGCCATGGCTGCACTCCCATGTGTAGATGGACATCTGAGCGATTGCCCGAAGAATGATGCAAGGATTGATCCGCGTCATCACCGTGCGCAATCTTCGTAAAGACTAGCCCATACATGCGTGTTGTGCGCAAGCAATTTCGCAAGAAAGATGCTTGATTGTTCGTTCTGCGCATAGAATAGGTGATCAGAACGCGCAATCTGCGCCGTACGGCTGCAGTGTCGCAAGCGGAAGAAGTCGCCTGACCAGCGGCCCGCAGATGTCCGACCGCGGCGCCCACAGCAGAGGAATGAGGAATCGATGGAGATCGTCCAGTACCTGATCATCGGGATCGTGGTGCTGGGTTCAGCCTGCTTGCAGGGCTCCATCGGATTCGGCCTCGGCATGATCACCGCACCAGTGCTCGCGCTCCTGCGCCCCGACCTGCTGCCGTCCGCCCTGCTGCTGCTGGCTACCCTCACCTCATTCACGGCGTTCGCCCGCGAACGTCAGGACGTCGACTGGAAGCTCGTCGGCTGGGGCGCCCTCGGACGACTGCCCGGCATCGCCATCGGCACCGCCGCCGTGGTGATGCTGCCGGATTCCGGGCTGTCTCTGATGCTCGCGATCACCGTCCTCGCCGGCGCCGCATTCAGCCTTGTCGGCTGGTCCCCGGCGGCCTCGCACCGCAATATGTTCATCGCGTCATCGGTCTCGGGGATCTTCGGCACGGCCACGAGCATCGGCGGACCGCCGATCAGTCTCATCATGCGCTCGCTCGATCCGTCGTCGATGCGCTCGACGATGAGCGCCTACTTCACCCTCGGCAGCATCCTGTCTCTGACGGGACTGACCATCGGCGGCGAAGTCGGCACCAGACATCTCATCGCAGCAGCGTTCCTGCTGCCGTTCATGCTCATCGGGCTGTGGCTGTCGAACTTCGTCATCCGACGTGCAGACCGTCGACTCCTCTACCGCCTCGCCGTCGGCTCCTCGATCGCCGGGGCGCTCCTTGTCATCGTCGAAGTCGTTCGTTCGCAGCTCGCCTGAACCGGCGACCCCTAGTCGCGATCTGACGAGACGGCATCCCGGCCGGCGGCCGTCGTCGTGTCTCCTGCGGTGGATCCACCTCGAATTCCGCGCTGACTTCAGGGCGGATCCACCCGCAGGAGACATCGACCGCTCTCTCAGCACGCCGAGGTCCGGAAACAAACGCCGCGGACCATATTCGTCACTTAACTACCGCTCAGTTCTACTATCAAGTAATGTGTGTGGTGCCCGTCACAATCAGGACGTCCAGCGGTGAACACTCTGGCGGACGGCACCCCGTCACCACACTGGCCTCACCGTCACGGTGCATTCCACCGCGATCTGCACCGGCACTACTGTCCCGCACCTTCTCAATGCCGAGAGACAAGGCAGAACAGGACCACCGCCTATGAGCACGCCAACCACAGCACTGCCGACCACCTCCTCACACGGGCCTCGTCGTCGCCTCCAGGCCCTGAGCGCCGCAGCCGTCGTCGGCCTCGCACTCACGTTGTGCACGACCACCGCGCCGGCCCACGCCGCCGAACTCGTTCCGCAGACCGATGCCGAGGCCGAACAGTTCCTCGACGACCGTGCCGCAGAGGATCCGAGCACGCTCGACCGCGAATCCGTCCCCGAGGGCATCAGCGTCGAACAGGCGAAGAAAGCCGTCGCGAAGACCGACGAGCTCACGCCCGCCGACGTCGAATACGCAGCTGCGCAGGAAGACCTTCCGGCATCAGGAGTCCCCGGAGATTTCTATCAGACCCCGGACTCGCTGCCGAGCGAGGACGGCACAGTCCTCAAGCAGGCCGACTCGGAGTTCTACCTCGACCCGGTGAAACTCATCAAACATGACGCGAAGTCGACGGTCTTCATGTACAAGACCACTGATGAGGAGGGCAAGGCCCGAGCCGCGACCGCCACCCTGCTCACTCCGAACGGCGCGAGCAGCCATGCCGACGATGCCGTCGTCATCTCGCCGGGCACTCAGGGCATCGCCGACAAGTGCGCTCCCAGCCGTCAGCTGGGCATGGGAACCGAGTACGAGGGGATCTCCGTCGCCTCGGCCCTGGCCGCGAAGCATCCTGTCGTCGTCGTCGACTACATGGGCCTCGGCACCGAGGGCACCCACCACTACGTCAACCGTGTCGAAGAGGGCCGGTCGGTCCTGGATGCGGCACGTGCCGTCCAGCAGGTCGAGGGCAGCGAGATCGACGAGGACACCAAACTCCAGCTGCGCGGGTACTCGCAGGGCGGTCACGCCACGACGGCTGCCCTGGAACTCCAGAAGGAGTGGGCGCCCGAGCTCAACATCGCCTCGGCTTCGGCCGGCGCTGTGCCGGTCGATCTGCACAAGACCGTGTCCGGGCTCTCGAGCGTCTACACGGCATTCGCGCTCTACGGTGTCGTCGGGTTCGCCGAGCAGGCCGACATCGATACAAGCGACTTCCTCAACGAGAAAGGGCAGAAGATGGTGGCCGACACAGCGGACAAGTGCACCGTCGAGGCCCTGCTCTCGACAGCCTTCACGGATGGAAAGTCGCTGACGAAGAACGGCGAGTCGTTCACCGACATCATCGACGAGCACTTCACCGACATCGTTGACCGGCAGCGGTTGGGCAAGGCCGCGGTGCCGGATGTTCCGCTGTTGGTCAACCACAGCCGCCTCGACGACGTCATCTCGTTCGATCAGGGCAAGGAACTCGCCTCGACGTGGTGCCGAGCCGGCCACAAGGTGGCGTTCGAGGACAACCTCGGGCCCACACATGTCGGCGGCTACGTCGCCGCGCTGCCGCGCATCGAAACCTTCACCACCCGCACCTTCGCGGGCAAGGCTCCGCTCGACAGCTGCTGGAGACTCTGACCTCTTATCTCACCGAGGCAGCCCACCGTGATCGGATCAACCATCCGAACGACGTGGTCCGTCCTCGCCGAGGCGGCCCACACCATTGGGAAGCCCATGCACACGAGGCGGCCCTCCCGAAACGGGAGGGCCGCCTCGGCGATATTCACGGGTTTGGGCTGTGCCGGCGACGGTCACATGACGTAGGAAAGGATCATCGAGACGAGGGTCGCGACGACGACGGAGTTGAAGGCGAAGGCGACGATGACGTTCGTGCGCACCAGTCGCCAGGCTTTCCGCGACACCCCTCGGCCGGGGAGCGCGGCCGTCATCGTCGATGACAGCACGGAGAAGGTCAGGTAGTCGCCGAACTCGCGTGGGCCTTCCATCTCGAATTCGAGTTGCCGCTCCCCCGGGCTGCCGCCGCCGCTGAGGTCGAGACGCATGAACTCGAGTGCGAACGAATACACGAGCACCGCCCACGAGGCGATGACATTCGCGATGCCGAGCGCCGCAGAGATACCGATGCTGGCGCTCGAGCCAGAGGTGACGAGGAAGATGTTGAAGATGAATGCGAGGTAGGCAGCCATGGTCGCCCAGGACACTGCTCCGCCCATCCCGAACCACCGCGACCACCATCGTCGGCGGTTCGCCACTGACCAGCGGGAATGGACGATGAGTTCGGTCTCGTCGAGGTCTCTCAGTCCCGCGTGGGTCCACAGCAGATAGGTCAGCGCGAAGAGCGGCCAGAAGACGAGGAAGAGGTTGATGACCTCGTGCGGCAGGGCCAGCGATGCAGCCATGCTCGGGCCAGAACCCAGTGGATCGAAGTCGAATCCGAACACGAGGATTCCGCTGACGATGAGCGCCGGGACTCCCGCGATATTTGCGCGCGAGTCGTCGGAGAGGGTGAGCATCTGACTGTGCGTGGGTCTCATCGGCCCGGCTCCGGTTCGTTCGACGCGGCGGCTGTTCGAGTTCAGCCTAGTCGAGGGTGGGCCCGACTCGGCCGATCTCCGAATCGGACCGGTGGCACCGAGTCAGATCAGGCGATCCCCGATGCAATCGGACTGATCCCCAAGTCAGACCTGCCACGGGTCTAGTCAGACCAGCTGAGAGGCGAAGGCGAGCAGGTCGCGGTCGCCGCCGGGGCGGCCGACCAGCTGCACCGCCTGCGGTCCTTCGCCGCCTCCGGCCCTGGGCAGCGGGATCGTCAAGGCCGGCCAGCCGAGCACGTTGAATGGCATCGAATAGCGCATGAACTTCGCCGCCGTGCCGGAGTCGATCTCATCCCAGCGGACCACGGGTCCGTCGATGGCCGGAGTGAGCAGGAAGTCAGTGCCACCGAAGACCGCGAGCGACCGTTCCCGCAGTTCGGCGAGCGCGTCCAGCTGCTTTCGGTATTCGGCCTCGCAGAGGCCTCGGCCGGATTCGATCTTCTTGGCCACACCCGGCTGGTAGTCCGCGGAGTGCTCGGCGTAGAGGTCTTTGTGGACCTCGGATGCCTCATAGAGGCGGATGTAATCGTAGATCGGTGCAAGGTCCTCGAGGAGTTCGGCCAGGGCTGGCCCATTCGCCGAGGTGATCGTGAGTTCCGGGACCGACTTGAGCAGGTCCCGCACCCGGTCGCCGTCATCCGCGAAGAGACTGACATCGATGGTGTGTGCGCTGTCACCTCGGTCATCACCCGAACCGGCTCCCGCAATCACGTCGAAAGCCGTGGTCAGTACGCCGAGGTCGGCAGCGAACAGCCCGACGGTATCGAAGCTCTGCGAGAGTGGGAAGACTCCGTCGACGGGCACGATGCCGAAGGTCGGCTTGAACCCGAGCACGCCTTGGCAGGCCGCCGGCACGCGCACAGATCCGGCCGTGTCGGTGCCCAACGCCAACGGCACCACCCCGGCGGCAACGAGCGCGGCCGATCCGGAGCTCGACCCGGCGGTGCACAGTGCCGCATCGACGGGATTGACGACGCGGCCGAAGGCGGATTCGTCGCCGAGGATTCCGTAGGAGTACTCCTGGCAGTTCGTCTTCGCCACAGGGATCGCGCCCGCCGCTTCGAGTCGGTCGACGACCGGCGCCGAGGTAGCAGCCGGGGCATCGCTGCGCACATTCGATCCCATCGTCGTCGGATAGCCGACGAGGTCGATGACGTCTTTGATGGCGAAGGGAACCCCCTCCAATCGCCGCGGCGGCTGCCCGGAATCGCGGCGGTCGATCGATTCCGCGGTGAGGGCATTCGCGCGGTCGACGGCCATCGCTGTGACGGCGTTGAACTGCGTTCCGGCTCGCTCCACCTCGGCGATGGTGTGCTCATCCATCCGATGAGCCTATCTGAACCGTCGGCGCGAGACCGGACCACGGACGCAGCGCTTCGATCGCCGCGGCGATGTCGAAGGCGCGGGTGTCATCGTACGGGTGAGCGATGACCTGGACGCCGGTGGGGATGCCGCAGTCGGCCGTTCCGGAGGGCACGTTGACGATCGGCACCCGGTTGCAGATGTTGAACGGCATCGTCATATGCGCCTGCCAGTAGTGGTCGAGGCGCACTCCGTCACCAGCTCCTTCGCGTCCGACGCCGTCGGCACCGACCGTGATCCCGTCGAGGTAGCTGGCTCCAGCTTCCAACCCCGCCACCGCCGAGGTGGGCGCCAAGAGCACATCGAAACCGTCCATCGCGGACGCCAGCTCGGCCTGGATCTGTGATTCCATGGCGAGTCCGTCAAAGAAGGATCGGCGGCCGGCGACCGCCTCGGAGTCGGCCATGAACCGCAGCGTGTAGTCGGCCAACGTGTCCTCGTGGCCGCGGGTGGCCGCGCGCATCGCGGGCGCCAACAGGTTCCCGAAGTGCGTGAACGCGGTCTCGAAGATCCGTTCCGCCGTCCACGGCAGTTCGATCTCCTCGACTTGCGTACCCGCCGATTCCAGCGCCGAGGCGACCGCGCGGGTATTCGCTTCGATGTCCTTCCCGACGGGGAAGTCCCCCAAACGCACGCACAGCGCAACCTTGCGGCCGCGGAGTCGATCAGCCGCCTCGGCGGGGTCGAAGTCATCGAGGAACCCAGGTGAGGCGATCGTCGCGTGATCGCTCGGATCGACGCCGACCATGACTTTGGCGAGCAGGGCGGCATCGGCGACGGTGCGCGTCATCGGCCCGTCTCCGCGATACCAGTCGGCGGCCAGGGGTTGGGCGCCGGGGATCCGACCGTACGGAGCTTTGTAGCCGACGGTGCCGGTGAAGGCGGCGGGCAGCCGCGTCGATCCGGCGATGTCCGAGGCCGTGGCCAGAGGCGCGAATCCGGCGGCGAGCGCGGCACCGGACCCACCCGAGGACCCTCCCGGCGAGAGGTCGAGGTTCCAGGGGTTGCGGGTCACGCCCCACATCGGCGAGTGCGTGATCGTCGCGCAGCTGAACTCCGGGGAGGTGGCTCGGGCGTGGACGAATCCGCCGGCGGCGCGGATGCGGGCGATGATCGCGGCATCGTTGTCGGCGATGGTGTCGAGTTCGTGAAGCAGTCCTTGGGTGAGGCCTCGGCCGGCGAGCGCGTGCTTCTCCTTGGCGATCACGGGAAGTCCGAGCAGCGGGCGGGTGGCGGCCGCATCGGCGAGGTCATCGTCGGTGGCTTTCGCGTAGAACGTCTCGGCTTCCCGCGCCGAGGTGACCGCCTCCTCCACGACTTCCGTGACCGCATTGATGCGCTCATCCTCGGCGGTGATGCGGCCGATGAAGGAGGTCAGGTAGTCGATTGGGGACAGATCCTTGGACCGGAAGGCAGCGAGCGCCTCGGTGGCGGACAGGGTCCAGGGTTCAGAGGCTGTGTTGGTGGTCGTGGCGTCAGCGCCGGAGCGCGGGACAGCGCGGCTCATGCGCGCGCCTCGGCGACGGACGAACCGACCCAGACGGCACCGTCGCGGACGGCGGCGAGCTCGCCTCGGACGAGCTCTCCGGCCACCGAGGTGAGGACGCGGACTCCGCGGACCATGTCCTCATCATGGGTGAATTCGCGTTCGCAGTGGGAGACGCCGTCGACGCTGGGCACGAACATCATCACGGCGGGCACGCGGTGGTTCATCGCCACGGAATCGTGGCCTGCCATGGTTTCCAGCCGACGGATGCTCAGGCCTTCGTTGGCGACGGCCTTCTCGGCGAGTTCGACTCCTTCGGTCGGGAAATGGCGCTTATCGCGGATGTCGAAATCCTCGACGTTGATGGTGATGTCGTGGGCGCGGGCGATCTCGGCGATCTGCGACTTGAGGGACTCGCGGGCGGCTTGGACGATGGCGGGGTCGGATGAGCGGAGGTCGGCGACCATGTGGACGCGGCGGGGAACGACGATCGGCGAGTTCGGTTCGACGACGTGCTGACCGACCGAGGACACGAGAGCCTCGTCCTCGAACTCATCGACGACCTCGGCGACGGCGAGGACGACCTTGGCCGCTGCGACGAGTGCATCGTGGCGGTCCGCCATGGCGGTCGCGCCGGTGTGGGACTGTTCGCCGAGGACGTCGATGTCGAGCTTCTGCGTGTACCAGCTGGATTCGACGACGCCGATGTCCGTGGCTTCGCGTTCGAGGATGCGGCCCTGTTCGATGTGGATCTCGGCATAGGAGATCGCCTCGGGCGGTGTATCGGTGCCGGCATAGCCGATGGCGCTCAGGGCCTCAGCGACGGTGGTGCCCTCGAGGTCTCTGACGGCGAGCATCTCGTCGAGGTCGAAGAGCCCCGCATAGACGGAGCTGCCCATGATCGACGGGGCGAAGCGGCCGCCTTCCTCGTTGAACCAGTTGACGACGGCGAGGTTGAAGGTGGGCTGCAGACCGGATTCGACGAGTTCCTCTTTGACCCGCAGGGCGGCGAAGAGGGCGGCGATGACACCGTAGGCTCCGTCGAAGCGTCCGCCGAGCGGCTGCGAATCGAGGTGCGAGCCGATGAGGACATACGGGGCATCGGGAACGAACTCGAGGCAGGCGAACATGTTGCCGATCGCATCCACGCGCACCTCGAAGCCCTTGTCCGTCGCCCAGCCGCGCATCCAGTCACGCGTCTGCTTGTCCTCCTGTGTCAGCGCCTGCCGGTCGACGCCGTTGTTGTCGGTCGCGCCGATGGTGGCGACGAAGTGGAAATCGGTGAGGAAGGCCGCGTCGGATGACGGGGGTGCGGACGACGGGGCGGCGTCGGGCGACGGGGGTGCCTGTTGGTTCATTGCTGATCGCTTCTCTCATGAGGGTGGGTAGTGGTTTGCATGGGTCTGGGGCGCGGGTGGGGCTCGCACATCGCTTTTCGTTCAGTTCATCGCTTTTCATCCCGATGATCTGTACAGAATCTGATGTGAAAGTGGACGAAACCTGATGTCAGGGTGCGCTCATCCGAGTCGTCCGCGGGTCTCGGGCAGTCGGGTGACGAAGATGAGCACAAGGCACACGGCCGCGACAGTCGCCATGTAGTAGCCGGGTGCGGTGTTGACGCCGGTGATGTCGACGAGCCACGTGCCGACGAACGGAGCGGTTCCGCCGAGCGCTGCGTAGGAGATGTTGTAGCTGATGGCTGCCGAGGTGAACCGCGTCTTCGTCGAGAAGCGCTCGCAGAAGAATGTGTAGCAGCCGCCGCCGTAGCAGCACAGCGCGAGGACGAAGATCGTCTGCCCGAGAAATGCCAACCCCATGTGCCCGCTGGTCACCAGTCCGAATGCCGGCACAGAGGTGACTGCGAGCAGGATCGCACCCGCGATGAGCATGGGCCGACGTCCGAAGCGGTCGCCGAGGTGGCCGGCGATGGGCAGGAAGATCGTGTAGCTGGCCATCGCGATCGCGTTTGTCAGCAGCGACTGTTCGCGGCTGAGGTCGCCGGTGGTCTGGATGTAGGTGACGAAGTAGGCCGAGAGCATGTAGAAGCCGAGCGCGGTGACGCCGAGGACGAAGAAGACCTGGAGCATCCCGACCCAGTTCTCGCGGAAGGATTCGCGGATCGGGCTGAACTCCTTGGGCCGTTCTGCGGCGGTCTTCTTGAACAGCTCGGATTCGTCGGTCTTCGACCGGATCCACAGTCCGACGGCCGACAACGGCAGCGCCAGGAGGAACGGAACGCGCCAGCCCCATGAGTCGAATGAGGCGTCGCTCATCACGTCGACAGCAGGAGGATGAGGCCGCCGGCGAACACCGAGGGCAGAGCGGTCGCGGCCAAGGTGATGTTGATCCACAGTCCGCGTTTGGCAATCGGAGCGTGCTCGTAGACGAACGAGGGTCCGCCGACAGATTCGCCTCCGGCGGAGAAGCCCTGACCGAGGCGGGCGAGGATGAGCAAGATCGGCGCGAACCAGCCGATCGTGTCGAACCCGGGGAGGATGCCGATGAGTGCGGTGCAGGCTCCGACGAGGAAGATCGTGATCGTCAGGGTCTGCCGCCTGCCCACCTTGTCGCCGAGAGCTCCGAAGAACAGTCCGCCGAGGGGGCGCATGACGAACGCGACTCCGAAGGTCGCGAAGATGACCAGCAGACCGGTGATCCGGTCGCCGTCGGGGAAGAAGTACTCGGACAGGATCACTGCCGATAGACCGTACAACGTGAAGTCGTAGAACTCGACGAACTGGCCGATGCTGCCGCCCAGGAGCACCTTCCGCTGCATCTTCGTCGACGTGGTTCGCTGCTCGGTCGGGGCTGTGATGGACATCCGGGATCTCCTTAGGGCGCGGGGATGATTTCCACCATCATTGCGATCCACAACACATTAGTCCAACAGATACTTTTGAAACTGGTCATGAGGAAAATCGATGAGAAGCCGAGGTGGCACCTCTCCGCGTAAGCCCCTTACCTCGGCGGCGGACCGCTTACCCACCGACCGCTTTCCCCAGCAACAGCGCAGTCCTCGGCCCGCGGTTCGGGTCCTTCTGTCCGCTTCAGCCGCCTAGGCCCCGAGGATCTCCAAGGTCAGCTCGCAGAAGGCTCGCGCACGCTTGCTCAGCCTCAGCTCTTTCGGCCAGACGATGGCAAGGTCGATGCTCGGGAAGTCGTCGAGCAGCGGAACGTCCACCGTCTTCGATCCGATGTACGTTCCCGAGGACACGCTCTGGCTCAGCAGCGAGTACCCGTGCCCCATCGCCACGAACGACCGCACGGTTTCGTAGCCAGCAAAGGTGTGCCGCACGATCGGCTCGACGCCGGCGATCCGGAAGAGCTCGTCATAGTATTGAGTGCTGAACGGCAGATCCAGTTGGATGTAGTTTTCATCTGCGAGCTCTCGCAGGTGGATTGGTCGCGGCCGTTTCCCACCCCCGCCGAGGTGGTGATCGAGTGAGACGAGGACGTGCGGCTTCACGACGTCGATGAGGAAGCGATCGAAGCGATCGGTCATTCCCAGCGTGTAAGTCAGTGCGAGATCGCAGTCGCCGGCGATGACAGCAGCTTGCAGCTCCTGAAGGTTCGCCTCGAGGTAGTTGATCCGAACATCCGGGTAGCGCTTCTCGAATTCGCTGTGGATGAGCGGCAGGCGGGTGGGCGCGATCGGCGAGAAGACTCCGACAGTGAGGTCTCCACTGAGACGACGTGAGAGGCCCAACGCAGTCTCGCCGAGGTTGTCGGAGGCTTCGAGGAAAGGTGTGACCTCTGAGAGGAATCGCTTCCCGGCAGGCGAGAGCACCACCGAACGGTTGCGCTGTCGGATGAAAAGGTCGAGGCCGATGGCCCGCTCGAGCTGGGCCATCGCCGTCGAGATCGCCGACTGAGTGACGTTGAGCTGCTTCGCCGCCTCTGTCATATGCTCTCGCCGCGCGACTTCCTGGAAGTAGCGCAGCTGCACCAGGGTGAAATCAAGGGCCATAGCTTCTCATCATCTCACTCGCAGCGATCCGCGTGCAGATCCAACCGCGCCGGGGCGGTTCTGTTCGAGCACTACCGACCGACCGTTCCCAGACGGCAGGCTGCAACCCTCCCCAGACGGCAGGCATCGCACAGACCATCCACTTCTACCGGGTCGGATCCAGTTCCGAGAATTCTCCCGACACTTCAGTCGTCACCGATCCCGAGTCAATGCCGACGAGTAAAGTGCCCTGAAACTGATCGAACTCCCAATAAACCACTCAAAAGCGTCCATCAAATTCAACATGTCATTTCCAGTCGAATCTTTTTCGAAGATTCTATTGTCTTCTATTCTCTGACTGCCTACAATTGAGCTAAGAGACCTTCAATGACGAACGGAACTCAACAGCGATGACCTTCACCCCCGACCGCAAGCGACGCAAGTCAGGAAAGCGCGACCGCCGCACTGCCGCTGACTCGCGCGGTGGGGCGAGCAGAAGACCGCCAACGAACACCACACCGGCAGATCTCGTGGGCACCACTTCTCAGAATGTCCACGCACCCGAGGACAACGAGCAAGCACAACCCGAAGAAACATCGGACCCCGCAACACTGGCCGAACAGCTCAAGGCGGCCGGGCTCGACCTCAGCGGCCACCACTTCGCCGAGGTGTTCGAGGCCCTTGCCCCGGTTTCGACCGACGATGACGCAGCCATTGACAATGCGCCGATAGCCGGCGACGAACAAATGAGCGAAGACACGTCGGCTCTCGATGCCGGACAACCAAGCAAAACCGTCACGACCGCCAGCAGAGATAATTCGAGAGCTACCGCCGATCCGGCGAAATCCACAGGGCTCGATCCGAACGCCAAGACTGACTCGACCGCACATGCAGACCCGACCTCATTGTTCGAAACAAACGAGCAGATCAGCTCAACCACGCAGCCCGCCTCCGCTGATCCTGCCAGCCCGGCCAACACAAGCGACTCTGTCGCCGCTCAGCCTGAGGCTGGAACTGATTCTCAACGACCGACCTCACTGCACCCGATCCTCACCGACGCCGCCTGGAACGACCTGGTTGCGAGCGCTCCCGAAATCACCGACTCGATCGCCTCCCTGACCGGACTGGTCGGAGGTCTTCGTGCATTCGACCGGCCGATGGGACCGAACGAGGCCCTGCAGGTTATCGATGGGGCCGAGGCTCTGCGTCGGCTCAGTGAATCTCTGTCCACTCTGGCGCTGGCCGTCTACGAACGTGTCGGCACGCCTAAGGACAGTGGCGCCAAGTCGACCAAGGCGCTCATCCAGGAACGCCTCAACCTCTCGGGACGAGAAGCGAACCGCCGGGCAAGGCTCGCAGAGAATCTCGGCGGACGAGTCGCACTCGACGGACAACCCCTTGAGCCCGAACATCCGCTCGTCGCCGAGCAGCTCCACCTCGGCACTCTGCCCGCGGAGCACCTCACCGTCATCGAAGACTGCCTCAAGGCACTGCCCGCGTGGGTGGACCACGAGACGAAGTCCCGTGTGGAGACCGACCTCGTGAAGTACGCGAAATCGGTGACTGTGAGCGAGCTCCGCGACATCTTCCGTCGGATGCTCGCTCTCATCGACCCCGACGGTGCCGAGCCGCTCGACCCCAGCGATCGTTCCGCCTACTTCATCACTGCCCGGCCCAAGCGCAATGGAGACTGGAGGCTGGAAGGCGTCCTCGATCCCGTGGCGGGATCCGAACTGCACGGACTGCTGACCTCCAGGATTCAATCCGTGAAAGGCACCACATCGACAACCGCAGAACCCACCGACTCCGAGGCGGACGAAGGCGAGCGCGAAGACGCTCCCCCACTCGTCCCGAACGCCGAGCCAGAACAGACTCCCGGTAGTGGCAGCCTCGGCCAGACCTTCGATGAGCACCGGTTCGAACCTCTCGATGCCGTCCTTACCGGAGATCGTTTCGATGCACCTCCATGGACTGTCATCGAGGCCACCGGAGACAACGAAGCCGAATCCGCGGGTCCCGGTGCCAACCGTCCCGTTCCTGCCGGTCACGGGGTCCGCGCCAATGGTTCGGCCGTCGATCTCATGAGCGAGCAGCCCAATGCGAAGGCCTGGATCTACGAACGTTTCGCCACTCTCATTTCGCGCATCAGCATGAAGGAAGCCGCCAAAGGTTCGCCTTACGCCCTGGTCGTCACAGCAAAAGCGTCCGACATTGCCAACGGCATCGGCGAAGCCACCACAGGCTCCGGCGACCGCTTCCCGATGGGCGACGTCGCTCGGCGCGGCCTCGATGGCACCGTCTTCTTCCACCTGATGGACGAAAAGGCTCGCACGGTGGAAGTCTGCACGGAACAGCGCTTCGCAAACAAGAAGCAGACCGCAATCGTCACCGCCAGGGATCGCGGATGCGTGTTCCCCGGTTGCGATGCACCGGCGGGGTGGTGCGACGTGAACCATGTTGTGCCGCACGCCCTGGGCGGCAAGACCGACATCAACAACATGTGCCTGCTGTGTTCCTTCCACCACCACCTTATGGACCGCTCCGACTGGGAAGTCTTCATGCTCGGCGACGGACGGCCGGCATGGCGACCGCCCGAAAGCACCGACCCTGCTCGCATTCCAATCCTGCACTCACGATTCATCACAGACGACATCATCGAGGGCCTCTTCGGCACGTAGCGGGGCACGGCCATTCAATGGCACCGCTGTGCCTCCATTCTGATGTGAGCGCGAATGGCCTTGTCGCGGCTGCCTTCACCCCACAGGACTCGGGTTTACGCGCTAGTCGGAGCGCAGGCGGCACAGCAATCGGCCCGAAAACGGTCCTCGCCGGTCAGAGACCAGACGCTGCATAAGAGATTCTCAGACGGGTGCAAATAGACTGGCCCCATGCACCTCGGCCCAGTCACTTCCAGCGCGACCGCGATTCCGCACGACATCTCGGCGGCAATCCCCAGTCCTTCCATCTCTAGCTTCCAACTCGGACCGCTGACGATCCACTTCTATGCGCTGTGCATCCTCGTGGGCATCATCATCGCGATCGTGCTCACGAACCACCGCCTGACCAAGCGCGGAGTCGAAGAGTGGCAGGTCCTCGACATTGCGACCCTGGCCGTGCCGATGGCCATCGTCTTCGCTCGCATCTACCACGTGATCACGCACTACACCGACTACTTCGGTCCCGGTCGCAACCCGTGGAACCCCTTCGAACCAGGCTCGGTGTGGGCCATCTGGGAGGGCGGAATCGCGATCTTCGGATCGCTCATCGGCGGCACGCTGGGTGCATGGATCATGTGCCGCCGCCTCGGCCTCAAGCTGACCACTCTGCTCGACGCCCTGGCCCCTGGTCTCATCCTTGCCCAAGCCTGCGGACGCTTCGGCAACTGGTTCAACCAAGAGCTCTTCGGACTGCCGACCACCCTGCCCTGGGGCCTCGAGATCGACCCCCGCAATCCCGCCATCCCACCAGGCACCCCGGCTGACACGCTCTTCCACCCGACGTTCCTCTACGAGGTCGTCTGGAACAGCCTCGGCGCATTCGTCCTGCTCTATCTCGGCCGCCACGTCTTCTTCCAGTGGGGACGCCTCTTCGCCGTCTACCTGATGTGGTACGGCGCCGGCCGCATCGTCTGGGAATCGATCCGCCTCGACCCGAGCTTCGTCATCCTCGGCCTGCGTACGAACGTCTGGGGTGCAATCGGCGCCGTCGCGCTCGGTGCGCTGATCATGATCGTGCAGTGGAAACGCCATCCCGAACCCGAGGAATCGCCCTTCCTCCCCGGACAAGAACCCGAACCTGCGAAGGACTGACGGCACCCCTCGCCGAGGCGGCTCCCCTGCCCCGTCGTCTCGCGCGGTTCCCTTCCTTGACCGGACGATCCACTCTTTCTCCGGAAACGACCGGTCACCGATCACAGGCGACCAGGGCTGAGGTTCACTCAAGCTGAAATGCTGTCCCAGCCGAGGCAGGAGGGGCGGCACCCGCCGACTATCTACTGCAAAGTAACGTAGTCGTCATGCACTTCTTCCGTATGCTCCTGCACCTCTTCAGGTCCAAGCAGCGCTCTGCCCGCGACATTTGGGACACGTATTTCCTCCCCATGCGCGTCCACCTCGGCGAGATCGACATCTTCATGCATCTCAACAACGGCAAGTACCTGTCGATCATGGACCTCGGCCGACTCGACATGATGATGCGCAGCGGAGCCTGGCAGGCAATGCGCGAGCGCGGGTGGTCCGGAGTCGTCAGCGGCGAGACCATCAGCTTCCGCAAATCACTCAAACTCTGGCAGCGCTACAACCTCGAGACCAAGGTCTGCGGAATCGACGAGCGCACCGTGTTCTTCGAACAGCGCATGGTCGTCGACGGCGAGATCTTCGCCCGAGCCTATGTCGCCACTCGCCTGATCTCCGATGACCGGCCGCTCACCAGGGACGACCTCATCGAGGCCTTCGGGATGCCGGAGAACGAACCTGTGCTGCCGGAGTGGATCCACGATTGGCGCCGTGACAACGCGCTGCCCAGCACCCGCCGGCCTGCCTGGAGCAGCTGGACATGACTGAGCCCTCGTCCGGACCGAGCAGCGGTCCGGACAGAGCCGTGGTCCGCGTTGGGTTGCGGCCGGCACTGGACCGTGGTCCGAACAGAGCCGTGGCCGGGACGGCGCCGCAGCTCGACACCACTGCGAGCAACCCCGCCGCACGGACTACCGCCCCGCCTCGATCCACTCCTTGAGGCGGCCGAGACCGGTTGTGATCGCGGTTTCGTCGATGCCTGAATATGCCAGCCGGATATAGGAACGATCCTCTCCGGGCTGTGGTGAGCCGAAATGCTCGCGAGTGCAGAATGACACTCCCGTGGCATGCAGCGCCTCTGTGGAGAAGTCGGCCAGAGTCGCGATTCCCTTCGCCTCCATCGCCTCGGTGACATCGGGGAAGACGTAGAACGTCGACCCCGGGGTCGCCGCGGACATGCCGGGGATCTCATTGATGAGCCGACAGGTGGCATCACGTCGTTTGCGCAGCACCTCCAACATCTGCCCGACCGGCCCCTGCGGCCCACGCAGGGCTGCGATCCCCGCCCACTGCACGTACTGGTTTGTGCAGGATTCGTCGTTGGTATTCATCAGCGAGATCGCCTCGGCGACCTCCTTCGGCGCTACCGCGCACCCGAGACGCGAACCGGTCATCGCGTACTTCTTCGAGAACGTGTAGAGGATGACGGTGCGCTCGCGCATGCCCGGCAGCGCGGCGATCGACTGGGACTTCCCGCGATAGCGCATCTCGAAATACGCCTCGTCGGAGAGCACCCACAGGTCGAATTCCTGCGCGATCGCAGCGATGGCCTCCCGCTCCCCCGGGGTGGATTCCGCAGAGATCGGGTTCTGCAGGTCGTTGTAGATGATCGCCGTGGTGTTCTCATCGATCGACGCCCGCAGGTGATCGAGGTCGATCGCGAAACCGTCGGAGGTCGGAACATAGCGATAGGGCAGAGCTGTACCGCCGAAGTATTCGATCTGGGATTCGTAGATCGGGAATCCCGGGTTCGGGTAGAGCACACCTTCGCCGGGGTTCATCACCGCTTGGAGGAATTTCGTGATCACGGGTTTGCCACCGGTGGTCACAACCACCTCGGCGGGGTCGATCGTCATTCCGCGCCGCGAGCCGATGTCATCGGCGAGCGCCTCCCGCAGTTCGGGGATCCCCGGCCCGGGGCAGTAGCCGGTCTTGCCGTCGCGGATCGCCTGCTCCATCGCCTCGACGATGTGAGGAGCGAGCGGAAAATTGAGATCGCCGAGGTGGAACGGGAAGACCTCGTTGCCCTTCGCCTTCCAGTCGGCGGCGGCCTGGGCCACGCGGAAAGCGGTCTCGGTGCCGAGGTTGTCCAAGCGGCGAGCAGTCTTCATCGTCGGCTCCTTCTTCGGGGTCCATCTCTTCGGGGCAGTGCTGAGGTGTCGGTGCTGCTCACCGTGGGACGAAACCGTCCCAGGGCACGGTGCGCACCGGTTCACTCACGATAGAGCACCTGACCAGGGGTTGTCAGCGATGTCCGTGCCGGAGGCCATATTGTCAGTCACCGACGAGCGTGCGATTGCGAAGAATCGTGGACGTCCTGCGAAACGCACGCGAACTGACGACCTGCGGCAACCCTCACCCCTCGCTGGGCGCGACGTACAGCTTCCGCAGCGGCGCCCCATCGATGTGCCAGCGGGTCTTCATCCCGGCATCGAGGCGGACCAGCGACCCCGGCACCAGTTCGATGGGGTCACGAAGGGGTTCGTCGAATTCGACGCGTCCGGTCCCGGAGATGACGAGGAAGACCTCGTGACCTTCGATATCGCGCATCGATCCCGCGCTCATCTCCCACAGGCCGAAGTCGGCTCCCCCGATGGTGCCGAGTTCGGCGAATCCCGTCGTCACCAGCTCCACCGCCGAGGCGGCCGACCTATCCTGCCCCACCGACCCAACCGTGCCGGCTTCCCCCGCCGAGTCTGCCGGAATAGTCTGCCACTCCTCGATCGGCTCGTGGCTGAGAGGAAATTCGCGGGTGTTGATCGGCTCCATTGCGCTCATGCGAACAGTGTAATCAGTACAGCTATCTGCGTCCCGCTATGACGAAGAAATCAGTAGAGAGCCGAGCTCGTTTCAGCACTCAATACAAACCGTTGCAACTATTTACTTCACCTTGAGCGTGAGATAGAACTGTTTTCGTAGGCGACCACATGGTCCGCCTCGAGTTCAGGAGATGATCCGTGTCCTACTTCAATGGTGAAGCCTCACACTGGCTGGCGGCCTCCCCCGCCGACGACGTCGACCCCGCACCGCTGCCGCGCGAGAAACAAGATCTCGTCATCGTCGGCGGCGGACTGACCGGCCTGTGGTCGGCCTATTACGCCAGGCAGGCTCACCCCGAGTGGGCGATCACGATCATCGAGGCCCGCCACATCGGCTACGGTGCATCCGGCCGCAACGGCGGATGGCTCTCAACCCTGCTGCCGGGCAACCGCACCAAGTTCGCCGAGGCGGTCGACCGTGCCCGGAAGGACGATCCCACCGGGCCGGTCGGCTCGGCCGGGCTCGACGGCGTGGCCAGCGTCAGCGCCTTCCAGTCCGCGCTCTTCGACTCCATCGACGAGGTCCTCGCCGTCTGCAAAGCTGAAAGCATCGATGCCCACCAAATCCGCGGCGGCCATATCGACATTGCTCAAACGGAGGCCGGCCTGTCCCGGCTGCGCGACCTTGAGGCCGGCAATGAGCAATTCGGATATGGGCCCGAGGACATGCAGTTCCTCGACGCCGAGGCGACTCGTGCCCGCATCAACGTCGACGGAGCGCTCGGCAGCCTCTACTTCCCCGGTACCGCCGCCATCGATCCCGCACTGCTCACCCGGGGACTCGGCCACGTGCTCAGGGAACAGGGCGTAACCATCTGTGAGGCCACCTCGGCGAGGCATATCCGAAAGAATTCGGTCGCCACGGACCGCGGGCCGGTGCGCGCGGACACGATCTTCGTGTGTCTTGAGGGGTATTCGGACACGGTCGGCGGCGACCTGCCGGGCCTGCAGGGACGGCAGGTCATCCCGGTGTTCTCGTCGATGATCGTGACCGAGCCGCTGCCGGACGACGCGTGGGCGTCGATCGGCTGGGAGGGGCGCGAATGCCTCGGCGATACGGCGCACACGTTCATCTATGCCCAGCGCACGGCTGATGGCCGGATCGCGCTCGGCGGCCGTGGGGCGCCCTATGCTTTCCGGTCGGGCCTGCCCGGTGACGGTGAGGTCCCCGCCGAGGTGGTCGACCTCCTTTCCGGGCGCCTGACCTCGCTCTTCCCCGACCTCGAGTTCGAGGTTGCTCATGCCTGGCGCGGTGCGCTCGGGGTGACCAGAGACTGGTGCGCCGGTGTCTTCTTCGACCCGACACAGCGCATCGGAGTGGCCCGCGGCTACGCCGGGCACGGGGTGACGGCGACTCATCTGGCGGCGAAGACCCTGCTCGATCGGGCTGCCGGGGCATCGACGCCCTTGACCGGGCTGCCGTGGAACGACCACTTCTCCGGGCAGTGGGAGCCCGAACCGATTCGGTGGTTGGGCATCCGGTCGATGTACAAGACCTTCGGCATTGCCGATGCGTGGGAGTCAGCGATAGGGGCGAAGAAGACGAGCCTGCTCGCCCGACTCGGATCCCGGCTGGCGGGGTTGCACGAGTAATGGTCTTACGCAGTGATCGACCACTGCCGCAGCCCACGCGAAGGAGGCAGACTGAATCCATGACGAGTTCGCACAGCCGCATCTCCCCCATGGCCGCTTCCTACCCGGCGTCGAGCATCCGCAAGATGTTCAACCTCGCCCTTGACTTCCCCGATGCTGTGAAGCTCACCGTCGGCGAACCGGACTTCACCACTCCGGAGCACATCAAGGCCGCCGGCATCCGCGCGATCGAGAACGACAACACCCGCTACGTCGCGAACGCTGGCATCCCCGAACTGCGGGCTGCGATCGCCCGGAAGTACTCGAATCGGTGGAATCGCAGCATCACGCCCGAGAACGTCATGGTCTCCTTCGGCGCGATGGAGGCGCTCACCTTCGCCCTCGACGTCACCGTCAGCCCGGGTGACGAGGTCATCATCCCCGACCCGAGCTTCCCCAACTACATGGGTCAGGTGCACCGCCTCGGCGGCGTTGCCGTGTCCGTTCCCGTCACCGAGGACAACGATTTCAAACTCCGCGCCGAGGATGTCCGCACTGCGATCACGGACAAGACCGCGGCCGTGATCATCAACAGTCCGTCGAACCCTTTGGGTTCGGTCATGGATCGGGCCGACCTCGAGCAGATCGCTGCGCTGGCCGATGAGCATGGGTTCACCGTCATCTCCGATGAGGTCTATGACGAGATGGTCTTCGACGATGCCGTCTTCACCTCTATCGCCGAGGTGAAACCATCCACCGCCGAGGTGGGGGCTGAGTTCGATCGGTTCCTGGCCATCGGCAGCTTCTCGAAGACCTATGCCATGACCGGCTGGCGGTGCGGTTTCGTCATCGGCTCGCAAGATTTCATCGCGCCGATGGCACTGCTGCAGGAGGGGCTGACCTCGAGTCTGCCCGGGTTCGTCCAGGAGGCAGCGGTCGCCGCAATCGAGGGACCGCAGATCGCGGTCGATGAGATGGTCGCTTCGTATGCCAGGCGGCGTGAGCTCATGGTCGAGCGCGTCAACGCCATCGCGGGCTTGAGCCTGCTGCGGCCGGCGGCGACATTCTATGCCTGGGTGAATGTGTCCGAGTGGGGATTGGACTCTTGGGAACTGGCGACCCAGCTGCTCGAGCAGCACAATCTCGCGACGATCCCCGGTTCGGCCTTCGGCCCGGCCGGCGAAGGCTACCTGCGTCTGACCTTCGCGGTCTCGGACGAGACCATCAGCACGGCGTGCGACCGGTTGGAGGCATTCGCCGCCGGGCGGTGATGCCGGGAGTGTTGGGCCACCGACCGCTCAAGTTACCGTCGAACGCGCATCGCGTAGCGTGAGCAGTCGACGGGAAGATCCACGGTCGCTGATCCGCACCTCACTCCACCGCGGCGAGCGCTGAATTCCAGCTTCCGTAGAACTTCCGCACCGCTGCAGCAGAGGGCACTTCGCCCTTATGTTCGGCGGCGTATTCGGTGTAAGCCTTGTAGGTCGCGGCGGTCCCGCGTGATTCGCAGTCGGCGAGAAATTCGGCGATCGCCTTGTCGTAGGCATCCGAGTCAAAGCGCAGCTGCCCCTTGGCTCGGCCGATCTTGTTCGTCGCCAGACCCGCCGCCTTGAGCGCTTCGTTCCAGGACCCGAACCTCTGCACCGCGGTTTGACTGGTCGGCGGCCAAATCGTCGCCCCCTGCACCGAGGTCGCACCGAGGCTGTCGAGCACCGACTTGCGCAGTTTGTCGTACCGGCTCGCGGTCAGACTAGGGACCTCCGCCCGGCCACGGACGTACGCAACCGCCGCAGCCACCTCGGCGAGAGTGGACGTCACAGACGCCCCTGAATTCTCGAGTTGGACGGTCAGCGCGGACTCCACCTCGGCGAGGGTCTCTCGGTCGGTGGGGCTGAGCTTGGCCGGGTCGGCACTCGCGGGGATCCCCGGCGTACCGGTGGAATCGAGGCTGCGGGCGGTGATGAACAGCAACGCACCGAGCACGGCCAGCGACGAGGTGTGGGTTCTCCCGGTATCAGACATCCAGTCCATTGTACGTTTCAGATGGTTCCCTGCTCAGGATCACCGCCACCGTGGAGATCAGCACCGGGGCTGGGTCAGCTGGATCGTCGGAATCCTGTCGGTTTCATCGCCCGAACATCGAGCATCGTATTCAACGCGAAGAACAGACCGCTGATCACGACCGCAGTGATCGCGGCCAATGGGATCGAACCGGTGATCAGCAGGTAGCCTCCGCCGAGCACGAGCACCGACGCACCCGCCGACACCAGACGCCCGGTCATCTTGCCGCCGATGTCGCTTCCGCTGAGGACGACGTCGATCGTCCGTGAGATGACGAACCACGCGACGAGAATGCCCAAGGTCGCGAGCAGCGATTCGGGCAGACTCAATCGCATCTGCAGATGCATCGTCTCGCCCAGCAGGGTCGCGGCGAACGGGACGATCAGCGGCAGTCCCAGAGCGATGAGAATCGGGCCAGTGAGGGTGAGGACCAGCCGGTGGCGATACAGCGAGCGCATGATTCGTCCTTTCTTCTTGCGATGTTGAGTCTGAGCCCTGTGAGCCGCGATCCAGCGACTTCAGCCGGCCAACAGGGCGAGCGATCCGGTGGCGATGAGCGTGGTCAGGGTCGTCCAGGCGATGATCGCGATGCCCTGCCACAGCAGGATCCACGAGGTCTTCACACCAGCGCCGACGAGGATCGTCGACGTGATCTGGGTGGGAATCGCCAGCGGTCCGAGCAGGCTCGCACCGGGAACACCGAAGCGAGTGAGGAACTTCTTGAACTTGACCCGGCCCTTGGACTCAGGCTTCCCACCTTCACCGAGGTGGTCCTCCGTCGCCGCGTCACCGGCATTGCCGTCGGCCGCTGAATCCGGAGAGAGAACGTCGGCGGATCCATTCCGCGTGGCAGCGGCCTCGGGCACAGCACCATCAACCGCTCCGGAGCCGACACCTGCGCCGACTCCCACGGCCGCGAGCTCTCGCTTTTCGCTCTGACGATTCACGACGGCGCGGCGGGCGCGGGCTCCGAGGAGCACGATGACGGTGACGCAGATGAAGTTGCCGATTGCTCCGGCGATTCCGGCGAGCACGGGGTTCATTCCGGCCCAGACGCCGATGATCGAGGAGATCTCACCCTCGATGAAGGGGATCGCCCCTGCCGCGGCGATGATGAACGGCTGAAGCAGATCCGGAACCTGAGCGGCGAGACCTTGGAAGAATTCGATGATGGGGTTCATAGTGTCCTCCTGAACGTGATCGGCAGATCCCGGCTCGGATGAACCGGGTCTGATGGTTGATACGTTCAGTACAGACTGTGTTCTCAGAACAGGGTCAAGCCCTTATCGTCGAACCCAGCGAATCCTCAGCTCTCTTCCCCAGTCACTGTCTTCAGCTCTTCTTCTCGTCGGCCTTCTTCAGCCCTCTTTCTCAGCCCTCTTCCTCTGCGGCCACGTGCTTGATGAAAGCGATGAACCGCTCGCGATCTTCGTCCGGAATCTCGAGAGTCGGGAAGACAGAGATGAAGGCACGCTGGATAACGTCGATCTGCGCGTCGTTGTAGAGCTCTCTGAGCGAGCCGATGATCGCAGCCTGCCCCATCTTCACGTCCCCGGTCATCCGCTCGGTCGGCGCGAGGAGCCAGGGTTTCGCTTCGAGCTGTCGCTTCATACTCGGAGCGATCTGCTCTGCCAAGCGTGCGCGGGTGGCGTCGTCGGCATCCTCGGCGAGCTCATCGACTTCCTGGTCGTACGGTGTGGTCTCGGACATGATGGACCGCATCTCCGCGAGCGCCGATTCCTCGTACAGGGTCGAATAGATGTTCATCAGTGCGCGGTCGGAGTTCGACATCCGGGCGGCGATGTCGATGAAGCCTGAAGCAGTATCGATCGGCGCTCCGTG
This sequence comes from Brevibacterium sp. LAARM3_SD1, assembly GCF_057364765.1. Lineage (NCBI taxonomy): Bacteria > Bacillati > Actinomycetota > Actinomycetes > Micrococcales > Brevibacteriaceae > Brevibacterium > Brevibacterium sp. LAARM3_SD1. The sequence continues at coordinate 81,220 of NZ_JBNFOL010000007.1, forward strand.
TTCGAGGAGCTGGGACACCTCGGTGCGTGCCTTTTCCAGGGCCGCGATCTGCTCACCGAGGTCGGACTCGAGCTGTTTGAGGGCGAGCTGCTGCTGTTCGTGATCGTCTTCGACCGCACCGATATCAGCCAACGGGATCCCGAGCTCGCGCATCCGCCGGATCTGATGGAGTCGCAGCAGGTGGGAAGCCCCGTACTGTTTGTATCCGTTGCTCATCCGTTCGGGCTCGGTGAGCAGCCCGAGCTTGTGATAATGCCGAATCGTATTGACCGTGGTTCCGGTCAGACGCGCCAATTCGCTCGTGCTCCATCCCACGGTCAGGTCCTTCCGCCGATGCCGTGTCGATCGCGGATGCGCTCCAGTCTAGTTGGAACGGACGCACAGGTGGAGCCGGATCGGAACAGCCACGTTCGGTACACGGGCGAACGGCCACCGCCGCGTCCAGATCCCGCCGGGCTCAGCGCTCGGCGAGCAGAGCCGCGAGACCGGTGATCCCACCGACCCCGGTGGGTTCGGTCGCGGTCAGCGGCAACTGTGTCATCGGAACCGTCGGCACCGCGGACCTCAGCCGTGACACATGCTCATCTTCTCGCTGTCGTCGGTCCGCGAGGAACTCTCCGGCGTCGGCCGGTGAGCGTCGATTGACGACGATCCCGGACAGTTCGATGCCGATTCCGCCGAGGTCGGTGACGAGACCGAGCGTCTCGGCGACCGGCAGCTGTTCGGCGATCGTGACGATGAGGAACCCGGTCTGCCGTGAGTCGGAGATGGACCGTCTCAGCGCGGCGAAGCGATCGCGACGAGCCTGCAGCCTCTGCCGGAGTTCGGCATCCGGCGTCGGCGTCTCCTCCTTGGGGCTGACCAGGTGGCGGGCCGCGGCGGCGAAACGCTCGGACCGGTCGCGGTTGGACAGCAGCGTCTCCGCCCAATCGGTCAGACGCTCCGGCAGCGCCAGCAGGTGCAGGGTATGGCCGGTCGGCGCCGTGTCGACGACGACGAGGTCGTAGTCGGCCGCCTCGGCGAGGATCGTCGCGATCCGCTCGAGCACCGCCGACTCGTGGCTGCCGGGAGCCGACCTGGCCGAGGCCAGATGCGCCCGAGCCGCGCGGTGAGTGCTCTCGGGCAGCATCCGCGTCATCATCCGTTCGACGGAGGCGAAGTGCACGTCGATCGTCGCTTCGGGGTCGACCTCGAGGGCATCGACGAATCCACGCTCACCCGTATGGACCCGCCGAGGTTCGTCCGCGAGCTCCTGTCCCCAGATGTCGCCGAGGTTGTGCGCCGGATCCGTGGACACGAGCAGGACGCGTCCGCCGTCGTCGGCCCGGGCCATGGCCAGCCCCGAGGAGACGGTCGTCTTGCCTGTCCCGCCCTTGCCGCCGACGAACAGGCACCGGTGGTCGCGCGCGATGTCTAGCAGCATGCGATGTGGTCCAGGGGCGAACGGGGCAGCCCCATGCGGCGATGCCAGGCATGGAAGTTCTCCCACAGGGCGGGCATGAGCTCGGCCGTGTAGTAGGCCGCCGGGTCGGGCACCCCGAGGGCCTCACCGAGGACGACGACGGTGAAGAAGTCGTCCTCGGCCTGCTGTTCGCGCTTGAGGGTCTGCCGGTAGGGGCCGACATAGAACTCGACGAGTCCGTCCCGGAACGACGACCACCACTGCCCGAGACCACCCGAGCTCCCGGAATGCGACTGGGACATCGGCTCAGACGTTCTCTCGGGTCGCGACGAGCCGCTCGTCGGCGTCCGGGTCCTCGGGCGGTTCCGCCCATGCTCGCCGCATCGCCTGGATCGTTTCGATCGCCACCCAGATGCTGGCGATGATGATGACGACGTCGATGGCGAAGAGCAGCCAGTCCTGATTTCCCGGCGTGGTGAAGCTGACGAGCTGCTCGATGGCCGCCCAGAACGACATGACGAACACGAACACGAGCGGCACGAGGGCCGGTGCCGGGTTGCGCCGCTTGCGGATGAGGATGACGGCGATGATCGACAGCGACAGGGATGCCATGAGCTGGTTCGTCGTGCCGAACAGCGGCCAGATCCGCAGTCCGCCTTCTCCGCCGAGCCCCTGGGAGAAGGTGAGGCCGAGGCCGATGACGACGACGAGGAGCGTGGCCGGGACGTTCGTGATCTTGATCTTCACGGCATCGCCGACCTCTTGGATGACGAAGCGCAGCAGACGCATGCCTGTGTCCATCGTCGTCGCGGCGAAAAGCACCGCCATGGTCGCGAGCACCGTCGCCGACAGCGATGCCGGCAGGCCGAGGCCGTGCTCCATGAGGGCGCCGCCGCCCTGGACGAAGGCCCCGACTCCGCCTTCGCCGAAGGCCGAGTAGATCTCGTGCCACGCTGCGGTGGACTTGATGCCGCCGATGATGGCCAGCACGGTGCCGAGGGCGAGCAGCCCTTCGCCGACAGCCCCGAAGTAGCCGACGAAACGGGCGTCGGTCTCCTTGTCCAGCTGCTTCGAACTCGTCCCCGAGGCGACCATGCCGTGGAACCCCGAGATCGCACCGCAGGCGATCGTGACGAACAGCAGCGGCACCATGCTTGGGGTGCCCTCCGGCACTGCGGTGTTGATGGCGGGGGCGACGATCTCGGGCTTCGTCGCCGAGAACAGAGTCGCCGTGAGCACGGAGCCGAAGAGGAGGATGAGTCCGATGAACAGCTGCACGCCGTTGATGTAGTCGCGCGGCTGCAGCAGGACCCACACCGGAAGCAGCGAGGCGATCGCTCCGTAGACGAAGAGCACGACGATCCAGAAGGTCGCCGGTCCCACGCCGAGGAAGTCATCGGGCAGGGCGACCGGAACATAGTTGCCGAGCACGATGAGGCCGTAGAGCAGGATGACGCCGACGATGGTGACGGGGATGAGCGGCACCCGCAGACGGTAGACGCAGACACCGACGATGAGCGCCACGCCGATCGCACCCCAGGCCGGGATCACGGCAGACGGGGTGCTGATGAGCAGGTCCTTGATGACCACGGCGAAGGCCGCGATGACCATGAGCAGCAGCAGGAAGATGACGATGAGGAAGAGGTTCGCCCCGCGCTTGCCGATATAGCGCGCCGACAGGGCTCCGATCGACCGTCCCTTATTGCGTTCGGAGGCCCAGAGCGTCCCGAAGTCGTGCATGCCTGCGAAGAAGACGGTACCCAATGTCACCCACAGCAGGGCGGGCAGCCAGCCCCAGATGACGGCGATCGCCGGGCCGACGATGGGCGCGGCTCCGGCCACCGAGGTGAAATGGTGGCCCCACAGGATGTATTTGTTCGTGGGCACGTAGTCGACCCCGTCGTGGAGTTCGTGCGACGGAGTGGTGAAGGAGTCGTCGAGCTTGAAGATCTTGCGCCCGAGGAACTTCGAGTAGAGGAGATAGCCGGCGATGAGCATCGCCAGCCCGATGATCATGATCAACAGGGAGCCCATGAGGACCCTCCCTTCGGAGTCGAACGATGCTTCTGCGCATCGTCACTGCAGTTCTTCCCAGCACTTTATCAGCGCGCTCGAAGCTCTCCGTCAATTCCGCCTCGGCGTCACCGGATTGAGACCTGCCGGCCGCGCATCCGTCACGGCCGACCCCTCTAGCCGCCGCACCGGAGAGGGTATAGCGTGGCGACCGGGCACCGGTCTCCCGTGCCGGAGCCCTGAGATCTGATGACCGTCAACGAAAGGCGAAGTCAATGACCGATACGAAAGTCAGCGCTTCGAGAACGATCGATGCGGCACCCGAGGACATCTTCGACGTCCTCAACAATCCGGAGCGTCACGCGCAGCTCGACGGTTCGGGCATGGTGGTCTCCGATGACACGAGCGATCGCATCACCAGGACCGGTCAGAAGTTCACCATGAACATGCAGTGGGATCAGATGGGCGGCGACTACAAGACCGACAACCACGTCATCGGCTATGAGGAGAACAAGCTGCTGGCCTGGAAGACCGCGCCGGCAGGCGAAGAACCTCCGGGCTGGGAGTGGGTCTGGGAACTCACGCCGCTGGGTCGGCACTCGACCGAGGTCTCTGTCACCTACGACTGGAGTGCGGTGACCGACAAGGAGCTGCTCAAGAAGATCAGCTTCCCCGTCGTCAGCGAACAGGACCTCGAGTCCTCACTCGGCAATCTCGCCGCAGCGGTCTCGCAGGACTGAACGTTGCAGGGCATCCGCTGGACAACCCTGCGGAGCGCCCGCTCGCTTCCGGCGGCCCTGAGCGAACTCACCGCAGTTCGCTCAGGGCCGCTTCCGCGCGCGCACGCCGATCCTCTATCGCCATCTCCCACCAGTAGTCGCCACGTTCGCCGAGCCCGATCTTCGCGGCGTTCACCCGCCGCCGGGCTTCGGCCAGATCGTCCTCCGCACCCGCCTTCTTCGCTTTCCCGACAGCGTTTCGTGCCGCACCGAGGTGGCTCTTGAGCTCCTCGACCACGCGCGGTTCCAGGCCCGGATCGGTTCGTCGCCACCTCCGCCCTGTGACGATCAGCCACTTCTCCTCATCGGTGTAGTCGTCCACGCTCATCCGACGAAGACGCAGAACGGATGGCCGGAGGGATCGGCGAAGACGTACAGCGGCTCGTCGTCATCGGTGGTGCGGTCGAGCAGCAGTCGTGCACCCACGTCCTCCGCACGCTCACGCTGGCGCTCGAGGGCATCCCGGTCCGACACCGTGAAGTCAAGGTGCATCTGCATCGGCACATCGGGCCGCGGCCAAGTGGTGTGTTCGAAGTGGTCGACCTGCTGAAAAGCCAGCTTCCGATGCCCCTGGGCGTCGGTGAGCACCAACCAGTCTGTTTCGTCGACCTCGCTTGTCGACGGCTCGTCACCAGGGCGATAGATGTAGCCGAGCAGGAGTCGGTAGAACTCGGCTGATCGTCTCGGCTCTGTCGTGTCGATGACGGTGTGCAGCAGCTGCGGATACTCAGGCATGCAGCGTCCTCCTCGGCCGTCTCGCAGGGTTCATCAGTACTCCAGCGGGGTGAGCACGGCGATCTTCCAGCCCTCGTCGGTCCGCACGAGCTGGTACATATTCCGCTCGTCGGGGGCTCCTCCATGGTAGGTTCAAGTGACGTCGGCCCAGATGCTGTGTGCGGTCGATGCAGCCACCTCGACAGCGGTATCCCCCGTCGTACTGCCCGACGGCTTGTGCGAAGAAGTCATGGGTCTGTCCCGCATCGGTGACCAGGATTCGCTGTCCCGGGAACTCGATGAGCGCCGGCATCGCGTAGTGCTCGGCGATCGCCGCCGCCTCCCGATCGATCAGGGCACGGGTGTAGGAGTCGAAGAACTGTGTGTGAACCTCATTGTTCTCATTCATAGGGCACAGGCTACTCCGCGCCCCTGACTCCGACCGAGGCCCGTATCCTGGGAATGCCATGACTGATCATCCGACGCCTGCGTCCCGCGAAGACCGCTGGCGCAGCCGTTTGGCCATGCCGGTGCTCATCGCCGCACTCGTGTCGATTCCCGCCGTGTTCATCTCCTTCCTCTCGGAGCCGTGGAGCGCCGCCGGCCGCATCGTCAATCTCCTCTCGGGGCTCGTGCTCGTGGGCGAGACGCTCATCCTCTTCATCGTCTCCGAGGACCGTGTCGCGTGGCTGCGCCGCCACCTGTGGCTCATCGTACTCACCGTCCTCATCATCCTCGGCGTGCTCTTCGCCCTCGGTCCCGTGCAGCTCTTCCGCCTCATCCGCCTCATCGGTGCCCTGCGGATTCTGCGCACCGGACGGATCATCAAGGCCGGCCGGCTCCTGTCCCACCACGTCGACGGCCTGTGGAATCGCCTCGCGGCTCTCGGCGTCTCCGTCCTCGTCGCGATCTTCACCGCTGCGACGCTGGCGGATCCGACGTCGACGGCGCGCGGCCTCCTCCACGAGGTGCTGCCCTTCCGCTTCGGACCGATCGCCGTCGTCGCCTCCGGACTCGTGCTCGCGATCGCGACCTTCATCGTCCTCTTCGACCGCAGCTCACGAGCGGACGCCCCAGACGGAGATGCCCAAGACGAGGACGACCGGACGACGACTGACGACGGTGAGCGGTGAGAGGATGTCTCCGTGCCCGAAAATCGACCGACCCCCACCGCACTCCCCGCCGATTGGCGTGATGCCTTCGCCCCACTCGCCGAGGCGGCTCCGCACTCGCACACGCCCGTGGCGCTGGGATTCGAGCTCGTTCAGGTCATCCCCCGCACTTGGTTCGAAGCTCAGCACTCCGTCCTCCTCGACAAGGACGACGTCACCCCGGGCGCGAACCCCAGCCTGGCGATCCGTCCGCTCATGCTCAGCGAGTCCGGCAACTGGGTGAAGAAGTCCCTGACCTGGCGCACCATCGACCGCATGGCCCGGCAGTTCGACATCGACCCGGCCCACCAGGAATGGTTCACCCAACTCGCGGGACTGCGCACCCGCGGGAAGACAGACTTCACGCCCGACGGGGCGCCGTACCACCTCGGCGATTTCCGCACTCCCCTGCTGTGGGATCACTTCACGCAGGGCACGAAGCTCGGAATCGAATTCGTCGGCATCAATCAGGGCATGACCATCCGCATCGGTCACAACGCCAAAGCTGCCATCGACATCCGCCGCAGCCAGAACCGGCTCCACGTACAGACGCGGGCAACCATCGACGAACGCGAATATGCCCCCGGACTGATCAAACCCATCTGGACGCACGGCTTCTTCGGCATCGACGTCACCAGCGGTTTCACCGTCACCCTCGCCCCTACGGAGACCCCAACGAAGGAATCCGCGCTGCCCGTGCTCCAGTCCCCCGGGCCGATCACGATCCCCGCGGCCGAGGCCGAAGAGTTCTTCGAGGAGTACTACCCGCAGCTGCGCTCCAGCGCCGAGGTCATCAGCAGCGACGCCACCGTCGCCTTCCCGCAGTATGGCCGCCCCCGCCTCGTCGTCTTCGCAGCCTTCGGCGCCGGCGACAAACTCTCCTTGCGCTGGTACTGGGAATACCAGGGACCCCGCCGCACCTTCCCCGTCATCGACCGATTGAGGCTCAGCGCCGCCTCGGCGAGGGAATATGCGGAGCAACGCGAACTCGACTTCGAAGATGTCGTCGTCGCCGAGGTCGAAAAACTCCTTGCCGACACCCACGAAACCGGCTCCGCTCTGCCGGGCATCAAGGACGTCGAACTCGACGACGCGGACACCGCCGACTTCGTCGTCAACGTGATGCCCGGGCTCGAGGAGATCGAGCACGTCAAGGTCATCACGCGCGGGAAGAAGCAGCCCTACCGGGAGCTCGGCGGGGAGCCGAACGTGAAGATCACCTCGGTCGAGTCGGAGAAGAACGACTGGTTCGACCTCGGCTTCCAGATCAGCATCGACGGCCGCCCCGTCCCCTTCGTCAAGCTGTACAAGGCGCTGGCGGCCGGGACGAAGAAGATCAAGCTCTCCGACGATTCGTTCCTGTCGCTGAACAAGCCCATCTTCGACAAGCTCAAAGCCCTCCTCGCCGAGGCGGACCTCATTCCCGAATGGGAACCCGGAGCACCGAAGATCTCCCGGATGCACGTGGGCCTGTGGTCGGATTTCGAGGACCTCGCCGACGAGTCAGACCCCGCCGTAACCTGGCAGGAATCGGTCCGCGCATTGGCCGACCTCGAGCACCTGCCCGCCACCGAGGTGCCCGACCTGGGCGGTGCCACCCTGCGCCCGTATCAGGTACAGGGGTTCCGGTGGTTGGCACTGCTCTACCGGTGCCGCCTCGGCGGGATCCTCGCCGACGACATGGGCTTGGGTAAGACCCTGCAGACGCTCGCACTCATCAAGCACGCGAAAGCGAGCACCCCCTTCCTCATCGTCGCTCCCACCTCAGTGGTCCCGAACTGGGTGAAGGAGGCCGCCGCGTTCACCCCTGACCTCGACGTTCGCGTCGTGGCCGAGTCGACGCGGGCGCGCGGGGTCGACCTCGCCGAGGTGGCTCGCGGTGCCGATGTCATCGTCATGTCGTATGCCATGTTGAGGTTGGAGGAAGACCCGATCTCGCGGATGGAGTGGGCGGGCCTCATCCTCGACGAGGCGCAGTTCGTGAAGAACTCCACCGCACAGACGCACCTAGCGGCGAAGGAAGTGCGCACACCGTTCCGGCTCGCGCTGACCGGGACTCCGTTGGAGAACTCGCTCAAAGACGTGTGGTCGCTGTTTTCGATCACGGCACCCGGACTGTTCCCGTCACCGCATCGGTTCGAGGAGGAATACGTCCGACCGATCGAATCGGGTGAGAACCCGGGTCGGATGCAGAGGCTGCAGCGGAGGATCCGCCCATTCATGATGCGTCGGACGAAGGACCTCGTCGCCGCGGATCTGCCGGAGAAGCAGGAGCAGGTCATCTCCGTCGAGCTCAATTCGGCGCACCGGAGACTCTACGATCGGATTCTGCAGAAGGAGCGGAAGAAGATCCTCGGCTTCATCGACAGCGAATACGACAAACAGCGGTTCATCGTCTTCCGGTCACTCACGCTGCTGCGGATGCTCGCTCTCGATCCGTCGATCGTCGATGCCGAACATACTGAGGTGCCGTCGTCGAAGTTGGCGGCGCTCCTGGAACGGCTCGACGATGTCATCGCCGAGGGCCACCGGTCGATCGTGTTCAGCCAGTTCACGTCGTTCCTGGCCAATGTCGCCGCGGACCTCGACGCTCGCGGGATTCCCTATGTCGTCCTCGACGGGTCGACAGGCAACCGCGGGGCGGTCGTCGACGCATTTCGGTCCGGTGAGGCGCCGGTGTTCCTCATCAGCCTCAAGGCCGGCGGGTTCGGGCTCAACCTCACCGAGGCGGACTATGTCTTCCTCATGGATCCGTGGTGGAATCCCGCCTCGGAGAATCAGGCGATCGACCGGGCGCACCGGATCGGGCAGACGAAGAATGTCATGGTCTACCGCTATGTCGCCGAGGGCACGATCGAGGAGAAGGTGCTCGCCCTGCAGAAGCGCAAGGCCGAACTCTTCGACGACCTCATGTCCGATGCCGGAACCTTCGAGGGCCGCGGACCGTCCGGTCAGGCCTTCAGCCAGACCGTGACGGCCGCGGACATCAAGGGGCTGCTCGAGGGGTAAGGGCCGTAGGCAAATGCCCCGTCAGGAATTGCGTCAGGCCATCGAAAGGAAGAGCTTCTCGAGCTCGTCGGTGCGCACATCGTCCTCGTCGTCCTCGAGGCATTCTCGCAGCGCCGTCGAGATGATAAGGAATCCGGCCCGGTCGAGGGCCTTCGACACCGCTGAGAGCTGATGGATGACGTCGCGGCAGTGACTTCCGTCCTCGACCGCGGTGATCACCGCGCCGAGCTGTCCCTGCGCCCGACGCAGTCGATTGAGGATCTTCTTCTGCGCGGCAGGGTCGGCGAGCATCCGCTCCCCCGGGTCTCCCTCTGCGTTCGCCGGCTCAGCCGGGGACGTGTCGCGTTCGCTCATCGTCGTCCTTTCACGTTCTCGATGTTGACATCAACTATACCCCTAAGGGTATATTTACTGCATACCCCCTGGGGTATATGGAATTGATGACGAACCGGCCCGCTATGGCCGAAGAAGGAGACAGCTATGTGTCGAGCAGCGACGTGCCGAGTGTGCGGAAAGACCACGTGGGCAGGATGCGGGCAACACATCCAGTCGGTGAAGAGCACGGTCCCGGCCGGCCAGTGGTGCAACGGCAAGCACACCCAGGCCGAAGAGGATGCGGCCCGAGCGGCCAAGCCCGGCTTCTTCTCCCGCCTCTTCGGCCGCTGACCCGGCGGCAGACCAAACACCCGTCGACCACGGAAAGAAGACTCCCATGCTCCTCGAACGCATCTTCGACACCGACCTCGCCCATGCCAGCTACGTCATCGCCTGCCAGGCCAGCGGGGAGGCGATCGTCGTCGATCCCCGCCGGGACATCGCGGTCTACCGCGACTTCGCCGACCGCCACGGACTGACGCTCACCGCCGTCACCGAGACCCACATCCACGCCGACTACCTCTCCGGCACCCGCGCACTCGCCGCCGCCACCGGCGCGACGATGTACGTCTCCGACGAAGGCGGACCCGACTGGTCATACGGGGCGGGCTTCGACGACGCGGTGCGCCTGCACGACGGCGACGAGATCGCCCTCGGCAACATCACCCTGCGCGCCTCGCACACCCCCGGCCACACTCCCGAGCACCTGTCGTTCCTCGTCACCGACGGTGCCCAGGCCGACGCACCGGGGTTCATGCTCACCGGCGACTTCGTCTTCGTCGGAGACATCGGACGCCCAGACCTCCTCGACGAGGCGGCCGGCGGCTCCGACACCCGCTTCGCCGGTGCCCGCGACCTCTTCGCCAGCCTCCGCGACCGCCTGCTCACCCTCCCCGACTACGTGCAGATCCTGCCCGCCCACGGCGCCGGAAGCGCCTGCGGCAAAGCCCTGGGGGCCATTCCGACGACCACCGTCGGCTACGAGCGCGCCTTCGCCTGGTGGTCGCCGTTCCTCGAGAGCGGCGATGAGCAGGGCTTCGTCGACGAACTGCTGTCCGGGCAGCCCGACGCCCACGCCTACTTCGCCAGGATGAAGACCGAGAACCGGGAGGGCCCGTCACTCCTCGGCGCACTCGGCGAGCTCGAGGAATTCGACGCCGGTCGCGTGCAGGAGAGGATCGAGGACGGCTCGGCGGCTTTCATCGACACCCGTCCGACCGCAGACGTCCATGCCGGGACCCCGGCCGGGCCCTGCACATCCCGGGGTCCGGAAAGGCCGCGAGCTTCGGAGCCTGGGTCTTCGACCCGGCCTCAGAGTCAACGCCGATCATCGTCCTCGCCGACGACGCCGAGCAGGCGGCAGAGTTCCGCAATCATCTCATCAGGGTCGGCATCGACACGGTCACCGGCTACGTGACCTCGCTGGCCGGGATGGAGCTGCATCCGGTCGACCTGGTCGACCCGGCGGATCTCGCAGACGCAGCCGACATCCGCCTCGTCGATGTCCGCTCGAAGAACGAGCACGCCGGCGGCCACATCCCCGGTGCGACCCAACTCAGCGGCGGCCGCGCCCTGTGGGAACTCGACCGCCTGCCCAGCGACGGCCGGATCGTCACCTACTGCCAGAGCGGCACCCGCAGCAGCATCACCGCCAGCGCCCTGCGCCGTGCCGGATACCGGGTCGCCGAGCTCGCCGGCTCCTACGATGCCTGGCGGTCCCCCGAGTCCTGATCCGGCACAGGCTTGCTCGAGGGGTAAGGGACTCCGCCTAACCTCACGAATCGCGGATGAATATTTACTTTAGGTATACTAAAGTAAATATTCATCCGCTCGTGTTGATCTTAGGACTGCCCAAGAAAGGCGGTCAGCGCCATGCCTTACGCCGTCGAGCTCCACTGGACTCCGCCGAATTGAGCAGGAAAGATCGGGCTTCCGGCACCTACTACCCATATGTGCCGGATGAGCCTTCTCAAACTTCCGCCTCTCACCCCTGAAGCGACAGCAGCGGCCAACGAGGCCACACTCGTTCTCGCCGGACTCGACGAACGGATCAGGTCATCGGGCAGCTGCTATCTCAACCACCTGCTCATCCGCTCGGAGAGCATCTCGTCGTCTTGGCTCGAGGGAAACCGGCTCTCTCCGAAGAAACTGGCGATCGCTGAATTCCTCCAACACTGTGATCGCGTTGCACTCGACGACATTGCCAATGTTCGAGCTACCGAGCACGCCATCGACGCCCTTTCCGATCCTGCTCAGCATCTCACTGTCGCAGACATCGTCAATCTGCAGCACACGATCGAGCCACGCTTGGAGCCGGGCCTGCGAACCGAGCAGAACTGGGTCGGAGGGCCGGGCAGCAGTCCGCTGCGTGCCGACTTCATCCCACCGCCCCCGTCGGAGGTGCCGAGACTCATCGCAAACCTGGCAGACTTCATCTCCTGCACAGGTGGCAACCCCGTCGTCAGGGTTGCGATCGCCCACGCGCAGTTCAAAACGATTCACCCGTTCATCGACGGCAACGGTCGCACCGGACGAGCACTCGTGCACGCCGTACTCAAACGATCCGACGCTCTCCGCAGCATCCTCGTTCCGATCAGCACGGTCTTCGCGGCAGACACAAATGCCTACTTCGGCGGGTTGACCGCATTACGCCGCGATCCCGCAGATCTGAACGACTGGGTGACCTCATTCGCCGAGGCGGCCGAGCGTTCCGCAGACAGCGCAGTTCACCTCGACGAGGACATCAGCGCCTTGGAACAGACCATCCGCACCGACCTCGTGGATCACCGCCGGTCCATCGGCAAATCTCCGGTGCAGCCCAGATCCGGGTCCGTCATCCTCAAGATCCTCGACCTCCTGGCCCGCGAACCAGTCATCACCATCGATTCGGTTGCCAGCGAGCACTGCGTGACACACGCCGCGGCCCACCGAGCCTTGGTGGAACTCGCCGAGGCCGCATTCTGAGGAAGACCAAAAATCACAAAGGCAAAATCGGCTGCTACTCAGCCGATCAGAACCTCACCTATGTGGAGCTCGCCGAGACTCGCAGGTGATTCGCGAGGACATCAGCTGCCAGCTCCAGCGGGGAGTTCCACTTACCCCCAACCCGGAACCACAAAGATCAACCAGGTGAAGATCGGTGCAATGACGACCATCGAGATGCCCCACACCATGAGCTGCTTGAACACCCTGTCCCGCTGATCTTCTGGCGAGTTCGCGACGACAAACGCCCCTGAGGTGAAGAACGGCGAGGAATCGACCACCGAAGACGAGATCGCCAGAGCAATGATCAGCCCGATCTCGCCGACGCTGCCCGTGAGCAGGAACGGCACAGCCAGAGGAATGAGAGCGCCGAGGATGCCCGTCGTCGGCTCGAATGCAGAGACGACTGCGCCGATGAAGCAGATGATCAGTGCCGCGAAGAGCGGAGATCCCATGCCGACGACCTGACCGCCGAGCCAATCGATCGTGCCCAAACGCTCCATGAGCTCGACATAGGTGACGATGCCGCAGATGAGGAGGACTGTCGGCCACGTGATCTTTCTCACCGCGCCCTTGCTGATGCGGGAAGAGAAGAACGAGATGATCACGGCGATGCTGTGGAGCCGGAGGCCGAGCCTTCGTGGCCGGCACTGACATCGCGCAGTTCCGGGGGTTACCGGTGAGGACGGAGTCGCGTACGAGCAGCGCATCGACGAAGTGCTCGGGACTCTGGCCGCGGTCGACAATCCGGTCATCGCCGTCATCGACGGCCACTGCGTGGGCAGAGGTCTGGGGATCGCGTGCTGCGCGGATGTGCGGATCGGATCGGCCGCCGCGGCTTTTCCGTCCCCATAGCCCGCACCTTGGAAAACACCCTGTCCGCGAACACCCTGCGCAGGTTGGTCCGGGCGTTCGGTGAATCGCGGACCGCGTCGATGCTCATCACCGCTCGGAAGGTCGACGCGCAGGAGGCGCTGGCCTCCTGATCCCTCACCGCGGTCGCCGAAGATCTAGACGGCGAGGCCGAAGCACTCATCGAGCGGGTCGTCTCCGGGGCGCCGCTGACGCAGTGGGCGATCAAGGAGAACCTCCGCCGGCTGGCCGCCGGCGGACCCGTCGACGATGCGGATGTCGTCTCAAAGGTCTACGGCAGCCAGGACTTCGCGAACGTCGTCGAAGGATTCCTCACCAAGACCCCGGTGGAGTGGGAGGGCGAGTAAGCCGTCGGGCGGCTCGTCGCTCGATGGGACATCACCTAGATTGCAGTCATCCCTGTGCGTGTCGGGTCGTTCGGCGTGTGGCCCACCGGTGCAGAACTGCAGCCGTCTCCGGGAGAGCTATGAGTCGCTCTCTCCGGCAACGCCGGAGTGCCGTGTGAGCACACTCATCATATGGTCGCGCGCCCGCTCGATCCCGCTCAGCGCAGTGCTGCGGATGACGACCTCATCACGAGTCATGATCGCGTCGACCAGACGGCCGTGGTTGACCGCCTTGTAGGGACGACCGAGTTCTCGGCGGAGGTTGAGACAGCGTTCGATCTCTTCATGGATCGCCCGCACCGTCGTCGCCAGCAGGGAGATGCCGGAAAGTTCGGCAATGCGCACATGGAGCCTGCTGTTGCGCTCATTGAGCACGAGCTTCTCGACGTCAGGGTCCGTGCTCAGTGCGCTGAGCTCCTCGAGCTCGGTGAGCTCCCCCTCTGTGCTTCTCTGAGAGGCGAGCACCGCCGCCTCGGGCTCGACAAGGGTCCGCAGAGTGTAGAGATCGTGGATTTCGCCGAAGTCAAGTGGTTTGACGAAGGTTCCCCGCTTCGGAAGTACGACGACGAGCCCTTCTCGGCGGAGGTTGTTGATCGCCTCTCGCACCGGCGTACGACTCATCTCGTACTGTTCAGCGAGGGCCGAATCCGACAGAACCGTCCCCGGGCGCAGTCGTGCTTCGATGATATCCCTCTTCAACCGGGCATAGGCCCGATCGGCCATTGACTCCTTCGAAGCCATCGAACACCCACTTCCGCTCTCGAGTCCCAACCCGAGTGTTCGCTGCGGGTTGACTTCATCTGCTTTCGAATTCTAGCATTCCTGTTATATATTTCATGTACGTAAGTTGGATTAAACAACTTGGCTGCCAGTCCTCGACGAGGACCTCACCACAACGACGTGCCACGAGTCCACGACCCGCAGGAGGGCCTTCATGACACCCCGAACCGTCGACGCTGATCCGGGAATCAACCCTGACAACCGCTTCTACCGAGCACTCAGTGCGATCGAACGCGCAGGAAACCGACTGCCTCACCCGTTCTGGCTCTTCGCCATCCTCTGCATCCTGCTCGGAATCACAAGCGCAATCATGTCTGGGCTCGGAGTCTCCGTAGTCCTGCCGGCCGACGGATCGACAGCGCAGGTCAAAAATCTGTTCTCGATCGACGGCGCCCTCTTCGCCATCGAGAACGCCCTGACGAACTATGCGACGTTCCCGCCGCTGGCGATGATCGTCGTCGTCCTACTCGGGGTGAGTATCGCCGAGCGCAGCGGAATGCTCACCGCGCTGCTCCGAGTCACGGTCGGACGCCTGCCGAGAGCATGGCTGACCTTCTCCATCGCCTTCGCTTCGATGATCGCGCATGTGATGTCGGATTCCGCCTACCTCGTGATGATTCCGCTCGGTGCACTGGCGTTCAGAGCCGCAGGCCGCAGCCCGCTGCTAGGCCTCATGGTCGCCTATGCGGCCACTGCTGTCGGCTTCAACGCCAGCCCGCTCGTCACACCTTCTGATGCGATCCGCGCGTCCCTATCGATGGCCGCCTCGCACATCGTCGACAAGGACTACGTCGTCACCCCCTTCGCGACCTACTTCTTCACGGCGGCCTCATCGGTGATCCTCTCGATCACGATCGCCGTCGTCGTCGACAAGTTGCTCGCCCGCCGCCCGGAATTCTCTCCGAATCGCTTGGACGCCGACTTCGCTGTCTCCGACAAACTATTCAACACGGATTCGACGATGCAAGCAGGCGGCTCGGTGACCCTGTGTGCAGAAGAGCGTCGAGGACTCATCTTGTCAGCCGTCGTCTTCGTAATCGCGGCAGTCGGCATCGCACTCATGCTCATGCCCGGCTCACCGTTCCGCGGTGAGGGCGGCAGCATCGTCCAGTCCCCCGTCCTCAAGAACATCGCGATCTTCATCGCCGTCGTGTTCGGTCTGCTCGGAATCGTCTATGGTCGGATCACGAAGTCGATTCCCACCCTAGGCGATGTGCCGCCTGCGATGGCCGAGGGCATCCGAACGCTGGCACCGGTGCTCGTACTGTTCTTCGTCGTCGCGCAGTTCCTCGCCTACTTCGAGTGGACCAATATCGGGTCGGTCATCAGCGTCAATGGTGCTGAGCTATTCAAGCAGCTCAGTGCACCGCACCTCGTGCTGCTGCTGCTCATCGTTGTCGCCATCTGCATACTCAACATGCTCATCACCAGCGGTTCAGCGATGTGGTCGATTCTCGCACCCGTCCTCGTCCCGCTGGTCATGTACATCGGCATGCGTCCCGAATCGGCAATGGTCGCGTTCATGATCGGCGACTCAGTGACCAACTGCCTGACACCACTCAATGGCTACTTCGTTCTCGCCCTCGGATATGTCCAGCATTTCCGCAAAGGGGCCGGTGTCGGAACGATGTTGTCGTTCACCCTTCCGCTGGCCGTCGCGGTGCTCATCGTCTGGACGACGTTCTTCGTCCTCTGGTATCTCATCGGGATTCCGCTCGGACCAGGTGTACCTGTGCGTTGACTTCATCGCTTGCGGCGCCGACCGAACAACTGCTGTAACAACGAAAGGAACAAATAATGGGAACGATCGCCGTCATCGGTGCAGGCAACGTCGGACAAACAATTGCCGGACACATGACATTGGAAGGACATTCGGTTCGAATGTACTCCGTATGGGACCGAGAGTTCGATCCGATCCGCGATCGGGGAGGCATCGAACTCTTCGGAGATATCGAGGGCAAGGCGATGCCGAGGCTGCTCACGACAGACATCGAGGCCGCCGTGACCGGTGCCGAAGTCATCGTGGTGGCGGCACCCGCCTTCGCGCATCCCGGGCTTTCGGCATCGTTGGCACAGGTTCTGACGCCCGAGCAGCTCGTCGTCTTCCAGCCCACCGTACTCGGCAGCGGTGTCGAACTGTCTCGGCAGTTCGCCCTGGAGAATCGTCGACCGAGCCTCATCGCAGAAAGTGCGACGAGCCTCTACACATGCCGGCTCAAGGAGCCGGCCCGGGTATTCGTCGGCGCGATCAAAGACTCGATACGTATCTCGAGCCTGCCGAACAGTCGGACGCAGGAGGTGATCGACCGCTTGACGCCCTTCTTCGGGGAGCACTACTCCGCGGCCGTCGACAGTCTTGCGGTCGGGCTGAGCAATTCGAATCCGATCTATCATGTCCCGCCGGCAGTCCTCAACTTCAAAACGGTCGAGGATGCTGATCGTCTGCCCCAGCACACACTGGTGACACCGCGGATCGCAGAGGCCATCGAAGCTCTGGATCAGGAGAGACTGTCACTGTCTTCGACTCTGCACACGGACACGACCGGATTCTGGCAGTTCCTCGCCGATGCCTATGGAGTGACCGAAGGATCGTTCGTCGACCGCGTCGTCCAAGGCTATGGTCGGCAGGCGTTTCCGGAACCGGATTCGCTCACCCATCGCTACTTCACGGAAGACATCCCCTTCGGGTTGGTCGTCTGGAGCTCGATTGGGAACGAGGTGGGTGTGAAAATGCCGCTCACCGACGGATTCATCGCCATCAGCAGCGTGTTGTGTGGAGTCGATTTCAAGGAAACCGGTCGTACCGTCGACTCTCTCGGGCTCACGGGGGCCGGGGTCGATGAAATTCTTGAGGTCTTTCGCCACGGGACACCTTGAGACAACAAACAATTATGGCCTGTGCCGGGAACCCCTCTAAGGCACCTGGCACAGCCGCTTGCCGCTTGTCACCCCTCCGGACCGGGGATGATCGGAAGCTCGGTGGTCACCTCATCCCGGGGAACCGCCTCGGTGCTGGTGGCGGTGCTGTCCACGGAATCATCGGCGGACATGCCGGTCAGCCGTTCGGGGCGGAGGATCTCGCCGAGTTCATCCCGTTCGAGCAGCCCGTGCTCGACGACGAGATCGGCGATGGGTTCGTTCTTCGCCAGTGCTTCCTTCGCGAGCTTCGCCGCGGCAACGTAGCCGATGACCGGGGCGAGCGCGGTGATGACGGTCACCGAGCGGTCGACGGTGTCCTCGATGTGCGCCTCGTTGGCGGTGATGCCGTTGACGCAGTTGATGCGGAAGGTCTGGGCCGCGCGTTCGAGCCACGTGATCGACTGGAACAGCGAGTGGGCGATGATCGGTTCGAAAGCGTTGAGCTGCAGCTGTCCGCCTTCGACGGCCATCGACACGGTGACATCGGCACCGGCCACGGAGTACGCGACCTGGGATACCGCCTCGGCGATGACGGGATTGACCTTGCCGGGCATGATCGACGATCCCGCCTGGCGGGCGGGCAGGTTGATCTCACCGATGCCGGCCTGCGGCCCCGAGGACAGCAGACGCAGGTCGTTGGCGATCTTCGACATCTTCAGCGCGCTGCGCTTGAGCGCACCCGAGAAGGTGATGAAGACACCCGTGTCGGAGGTCGATTCGACGAGGTCGCCGGCCGTCTTCAGATCGAGCCCGGTGATCTGCCGCAGGTGTTTGATGACCGCTTCCTTGTACCCGGCCGGGGCGTTGATCGAGGTGCCGATCGCGGTGGCACCCATGTTCACTTCGCCGAGGAGGGCGACGGCTTCCTCGAGACGTTCGACGTCCTCGCGCAGGGTCGTGGCGAAGGCGTTGAACTCCTGACCGAGCGTCATCGGAACGGCATCCTGCAGCTGGGTGCGCCCCACCTTGACGATATGAGAGAACTCGCGGCCCTTCGCGGCAAAGGCATCGGCGAGGAGCGTGAGTTCGCCGAGGAGGTTCTGCAGTGAGAACGCCAGCGCGATCTTGATCGCGGTCGGGTAGGTGTCGTTCGTCGACTGACTGTGGTTCGTGTGGTCGTTGGGGTGGATGAACGCGTAGTCGCCCTTGGATCGGCCGGCGATCTCGAGGGCGCGGTTTGTGATGACCTCGTTGGCGTTCATGTTCGTCGAGGTGCCTGCTCCGCCCTGGACGACGCCGACGGCGAACTGTTCGTGGAGTTTGCCGGCCTTGATCTCTTCGCAGGCTGCGTCGATGAGGTTCGCGCGCTGGTCGTCGAGCGCCCCGATCTCGGCGTTGGCCCGGGCTGCGGCCTGTTTGACGCAGGCGAAGGCGCGGACGAAGTCGGGGTAGACGGAGATGGGACGGCGGGCGATGGGGAAATTCTCGTTCGCCCGGGCCGTGTGCACTCCCCAGTAGGCGGTGTCGGGGATCTCGAGGCTGCCGATCGAGTCGGTCTCGATGCGGGTGGGGAGGTTCTGGCTGGTGGGGATCTGGTTCGTCGAAGTCGGCGAGGTAAGGGGAAGAGAGGCGGTGTTGGGGTCTGCGGAGGCGTTCGACTCAGTCATAGTGGCTTCAGAGTCTCACATTTCGGCCGCCCACCGAAGGGGTGATCGGTGTGAGATCAGGAACCGAAGTAGTAGTCCGAGTGGGCGGCACATCGGGGGTTGAAGAGTGCGTGGCATTCGGGGCAGTTGTCGGCTGCTTTATAGGCAGTGATCGTCAGTTCGGTCCAGCAGTTCCCGCACAGGATCGCGGGCTGGTCGAACTTCTCGCGTGGCCATTGCTGAGCGGGATGGTCCGCAGTCTCGGAATGGCACAGGTGGCAGGGATAGTAGCGGTCGCAGCAGGCGAAACGGATGGCGATGATGTCGAGTTCGGTCGCGTAGTGAACGCACCGAGTGTGCTGATCGACCGTCGGGCCGAATACTGCGGGGGTCCGCGTCATTGCTCACCCTTCCTTCCTGCAGGTCACGACCGGGGCTAGTCCTTGTCCGATCCAGCCTAACCGTTGCGGTTCGCCACCTGGTCCGGTGATCATCCCAGTAGAGTGGAAGACCCCGAACCGAAGAGGATCCATGCCGCAGATTGACGATTACGTTCACCCCTTCGCCGAGGTGGCGCTGAACAACATCACCCGTGAGTATCCGTTCGCCTCCCATCATCTGGCGCGGAGCCTGGCTGACGTCGTTCCCGCGGCCGAGAAGAATCCGGCGTTCGCGAATTCCTATGACTGGCATTCGAGCGTGCACATGCATTACCTGCTGGCGTCACTGCTAGAGACGGAGGCAGCTCAAGGAGCTAGTTGGCGCGAACGCGCGATTGAGGTTCTGGCTTCACACCTGAGCGAGGAGAATATGCTCGCCGAGGCGGCCTTCCTCCGTGAGAATCCTTCGTGGGAGCGGCCGTATGGCTGGGCCTGGGCGGTCGAACTCAACCGCTTGCTCAATGCCAGTGCGGTTTCGGAGTTGCGGGTACTGGGCGCGAACACTCAGGTGCTCGCGGATACGGTCTTCGATCTCGCCGTTACTTGGCTGCCAAAAGTTGCCGAGCCGGTTCGGCATGGGGTGCACTCGAATACGGCGTTCGGACTGCGCCGAATCCTCCTCGGGGCTCGCGCTGCGGACAGGCACGATGTTGTCGACGTCGTTGCGGGAGCGGCACGACGGTTCTTCGCCGAGGATGTCGCGTGGAACTTCACTCAGGAGCGCAGCGGTCACGACTTCCTCTCCCCCGGCTTGTGCGAGGCCGACCTCATGGCTGAGATCCTCACCGAGGATGAGTTCGCGTCATGGTTACCGAGCTTCCTTTCGGAGTTGTCCCCCGAGTCGCCGGCACTCACTCCGGTCAAGGTCCTCGACCCGACCGACGGACACCAGAGCCACCTCTTTGGTCTGGGCTTGTCGGTCGCGGCATCGGTGATGCGATTGGCCCCTAAGCTGGAAGCGATCGCGGAGAAGACTAGCCATGAAGAACTCATGGCTCAGGCCAAGGGCATGCTCACCCGAGTCGATTCGCTGATGGCGCCCGGTCTCGAAGCTGCGGTGTCTGACGAATACGTCTCTTCGCACTGGATCGCGACCTTTGCGTGGGAAGCAGCCTGCCTAAACAATGTCGTGCGCCCCTGAGAAGAGTTGCAGGGCAGCGAAGCCCACCCCCCTTGCGGATCTGCTCCTCCACTTTCGTTCGACTACACTTGCCACTTAGATCCACACAAACAGACCGCCATTGCTATCGACTGTCTCGCCGCAATTTGCAACGACGATTAACACCATCACTGCTCACCGGCAATGCTCGATAAACATGACTACACCAGTCTGCGAATTCTAAGTAAGAAGCAAGTTATGTCAGTGCCGGGTGCAAATATTATCCAAACAGATCAGCATCCAACTTGAGAGTCGATGAATGGAGCGACGTGAACACATCGGTTCCGTACTGGCTTAGCAGTAATGCCACGGCCGAAAGCTATCGGAACTTCTTAATGGAGGCCTCCCCCGGCTCTCGAGAAATAGACTCATGGAACTACTTGTGGTTCCGATACCCCGAGCTGAACGTTGAAGAGGCAATTGATCTGCATTTTGCCGCAACGTGTCATGATTGGTCAGTCGGGAAGTGGGTCAATTCGATCGCGAAATCCAGCGCGTCACGAGTCCCGCTTCCAGTTACTCGCAGACTCCGAAGCACCTATTGGGGCCTGGCAGAAGAATCTAGGTACCCCACGCTGTTCTCATCGCTGCAAGTCGACGGTGAGTTTCTCTTGGCCCGATTGTCTAAGAATAACTGGCAAAGAAGCGACGTCCGCCGCATCATCCACCAATGCTTAATTGCTGAACCATTTGGCGATAGTCAATCCGAGCTTCGGCTATTCCAGCACAGGCTCCGCGTACTTGATCTGCTGGGGATAGTTGTGCCTCTCGACACGGCCAGTTTACTAGTATCCGCAGGTAGTCGTCTTCTGAGTAATGCTTCTGGGCAACTAGCACCAGAAATCGTCGAGTCATTCAGACGAATGCACCCAGGGCAAGTTTGCCGCACCGCATTTCCGAAAACTAACGGTTCTCGATCTGAATGCAAAGATGAACAGCCAGTCCGGTCAAAAACCGTTGTCGATGTTGTTGAAAAGTTAGATGCCCTGCCAAGATCTGGGCAACCAGAAGAGTTGCGGCAGGAATCTAAACCGAGCCCGAACCAACTGCCGTCTAAAGTTTCCGTTGAAAAGACCGAACCAGCTCTACCAGCTATTTTCACCCCAACTAGGCCGTCTGCAATGGTTGTCGTACGGCGATCAGGGATATCAGCTCTCCAGAAGTTCATCGCCGAATCAGGTCACGGTCGACTTACTGTGGACGCAAAGTTTCTCGCCGCAGGACTATCGATCCACGAGGAGTGGTACATCGCCCTCGGCTGGGGAGTAAAGTTCAGGATTGGCACTTCAACGGCTACGGTGCTGGGTGCAAGAGTAACCGTCTGCGAAGATGCCCTGTTGACTTCTTTCCGAACGGTGGAGTCAGTACCAGGCGCGTCCGACGTGTCTATACCCCTTCGCCATTCTCAGCAGATTGAATCCAAAACCTGGGAAGCTGCAGCATCCGCATTGTTCGGATACTTGTTCGTGCGGACTGATCGCTTGCGGACAACCACAGCTCGAATCGACGCCGAAGTGGCAGCTATGCGGTTCAAGAGCAGTCGGTGGTCTGTCACATACCTATGTACCGAATCAGTGTCAGTCAACGAAGTGAAGCGAGCAGTCAAAATTCAATCCGAACTGCACAAAATGAGCTCACGCCAGGCACACGACACTCGCAGCTATTTCCAAATACGTCACGGAAATGTTGTGGCAGTAAGAGGCTACCGAACTGGCCGCAACAAGTAGCCAGAAGCTGAGCCACTATGGTGACTCGCTACTTGAAATCGAACCAAGTCGCAGGAAACCTCGAAGTCTGATGTCGCGTAGTTCACTCTTACAAAACTATGACCCAAATTGGAAGATGCACCGATTATCGCCGCTAGCTTCCTTGCTGTTCATGGTGACAGTCAACTCGAATATAGCCTGCTGGTCCGGCTCCTCCACGCACGCTCGACTAGGTCCGCTGCTGCAGCAGGATCGTCGTGCTCCCAAACATGGATCACGGTCCAATCCGCTTGCGCCATAACGCGATCAACCCTTATGTCACGGTCCTTGTTCTTTGCGATCTTGGCTGACCAATATTCGACATTGGTCTTGGGCATGATGAAGTGCTCTGGACATCCGTGCCAGAAGCAGCCGTCGACGAACACGGCAATCTTCGCCTTGGAAAAGACAATGTCGGCGCGCGACCGAACGCCTTTCAGCGGAGAACAATCCACTCGGAATCGCAGTCCGCGTGAGTGCAAAATCGACCGCAACTTCAGCTCTGGCTCCGTATCTCGCCGCTTGTTCGCCCGCATCGTGAGTCGGGCATGCTCGGACGAGGCCCATGAATCCTCCATGCAGTCTGCCTCCTAGCTGAGACGAGTCGAGAATCCCTTCACCTGCTTCGGTCGATAGATTCGACTGTTTGCTGATGTATCGCGTCGATGACGTCTCGCAGATGTGCCTCGTCATCTTCTGGTATCTGCACCAACCCTGATATCAACTGAAGCTTCAACATAAAGTTGCGGGAATATGTTCGACGTTCGGTCCCCACATACTTCGATCCGATGATCGCCTCAGCAACCGCACGAGCCAGCCGAGGGCGATTAGTAATTAGGCGCTCAATTGTCACGCCATAGTCGTCCTCTGTGAGATTTCCTCCCTCAACGATCTCAGGGCCGAATATGAGCCATCGCTTCCAGAGACGTTGAAATACGTGCCGTCGTGCCCCACCAGTAACTCTCTCCAAGAACGATCGCCCTCTGGCTGTCGAAGCACTTCCCATCGACATTCTTCTAGCTGCGAGATCAGGCAGCAGTATCAGCGTCAAGAAGTCCCATACGTATGGATCCCCGAACTCTCCTATAGAATCCTTGCCAGCTTGAAACAGAACTTTGCCGATGGCAATGTCAAAAGATGAAGTTGCAGACAGTCCGGAACTACTGGTGGGCTGGTCCAAAGATTCAATGCATGCTTGGCGGAGGTCTCGAAGTTCTGCCTCACCAATTCGGACTCCTCCAGTCGGTGGAAATGCTCGCGGCCCGTTCAGCACCGATTCAAAATCGGCGTCTTTGAACTCGACTCCGCTGTCGAAGTTCTCGACGAACTTGCGTTGAATACGGTGCGCTTCTTTGGCTTCAATTCGAGGGTAGAGCACGTTGCTCTTCATGGTCAGTCCTTCAGCAGATTGGTTCCGGCAATGACTTCGTAATCGTGCTTCTCAGGCGTCAGCCGATACGATTTGATTGCGGCGGGCAGCGACATCTGCAGGTATTGTTCCGACGCACGCTGTGCTGCGGCAACGATGGATTCCGGATACTCTGCGGCCACTTCTTCGAGAGTTCTCTGATCCGAAATTGTCGAAGACAAACGCGCGGCCGTCGAAATCAGAACTCGCACAATCGTGGCATCGAGTTCACGGACCACATGCGGGTCAGGGTTTCCTCCGATCAACTTGCGCACCGGGGCAAAGTCTTCGTTCAACTCGAGCCGAATCGAATGAGCAAATGGGGCTTCCAACTCATCGGCTGATACGACCAAACGCCAAGGCGCCGCAGGCATTCCTTCTCTGTCAAAAGAATAGCTCGAGGTTGGGAACCCATCCAGCTCCGTGTCGAGCGGCAACCTCAAGATCGGCCCTTCTGCAATTATTCGCCGGCGGAGCCAAGGGTGAGTCTGGTCTTCTCCGATTACCTGAGTACTCACATTGAGAACTTGGGAAACGACCTTTCCGTCTATCTGCAACTCGGCCTCTGCCGTCATCGACGACTGTCCGAACTGGAGTTGAGCGTCTACTGACGCTGAGTATGCCGTGCTGGAACAATTGACAGTCAGTACCAGCTTCGGGTTGCGTACTGCGAGGTGACCCAACTGGCTGGTTCTAACGCGAACTGAAATACCCAGGGAGAGCTCCGCGTTAGAGTCCCAGTCGTCAGAGATTGTCGACTCCGCTGTCTGGCTTCCGTTTAGTCGCAGAGTCCAGGCACCCCAATCGAGGTCACTCGCACCCAACCGAGGATAAGGGAACAGTCGCTGTTTGGTCATGCTTCCGCCTCAGCCTTGATCGCAATTTCAAGGGCCGCTGGTGTCCGTGTGTCCAAGCGCAGTTGCACCTCTTCCCCTGGGGGCGCAACGCAGACTGTTCCAACCTCCAAAAGCTTGCCGCCGGAGCGCCAGGTGATCGTCAAATCATCGTCGCCGAGTCCCAGTCGTCCATCAGACGTGATCGCGAATATCTCGGCACTTAGAGCTACCGACCGGCCCTGCTTGTCCGTGGGAAGTACATCAATGATCTGGCCGCCTCCGTTCGGCAGCGGTACCGAACGGACGATCGAGGCTTCAGTTCCCCGAACCTTCTTGGTACCCCCAGATTGTCGAGCTCTCCGGCGCGGCGAATCACGGACTGTTTCATCTTCCGGCGGCAAACCTAGCGGAACGAAACTACGAAGACCCAAGGCAACCTTCCTAACGGACTGCTCTTGCTCCTTGGGCCGGGCTTGGTTCTCACTTAGAAACCCTTTCGTCTTCGTGCGAATCAAATCCAGAGCACGTCGAACTACATAGCGTGACGCTTCGCTGTCTGCGGCGTCAGGTGTCCATCTATCGTGAGTCGGCGGTTCGGCAGCGCGGAAATGGCGGTCGCACTCCGGAGTCGGTTTGAACACCCCATGCCATTGGAGAACTCCGTTCTCGGTCTCAACAATGGGGTCATAGTTCACGACAAGCTCGGCCTCGGATCGCATCACACAAAGCACGTTCCTCGGCGTTCGGCTCTCGCCTTGTGTATCCAGTTCGGCGCTCTCGACCAAGAATAAGTGACCGATCGTATTGTCGGTCTGATTGCCGAACAGTTCCTGCCTCTTCGATCGCATCGGCCCTCGCGGGCTCAGTGTGATTGGAAAGCATTTTGACCGCACAGTGCCGATCGGGAGGGAGACCTCGAAGTTTTCCTCCAACTGGCCCTGAACTTGTCGAATCGAATTGAGCGCAGATGCGAAGTGTCCATACTGAGACAACGCCAAGTCAACAACAGGCTTCTCGGCACGATTCTCAAATAGTTCAACGATCATCGGCCGCGATTCTTCGCCGTTCGGAACCACTTTCGGCCAGGCACTATGCGCCACGGCGTCAGACACTTGCTGGATCAATGCCTCCGAGTGTTCATCGGTGCGAACGGGCACCCGAGCATCTAGGTCATCATCCATGTCGACAGTGATCACCGGGTCAAGAATCAGAATTGATGTCCCTGTTTCCGGTTCGCCTTCGTCTGTATCGCCGAAGTGGGTTCGAAATATCCGCTCCCCGATTGCTGCCGCGGCATCTCCACGGAGCGGGATGATGTCGTCGTCGTCTGGATCGCCCCACCAATGGGCACCCGTGTATCTTGCGTTGCCTTCTTCATATTCGTCGTGCAACGCGCATGCGATGAGTCGATGCTCTGCCTCATTCGCTTGCGTTAGGCAACGTGACCAGTAGACGACGCTGTGCGCGCTTGAGACTTCAAAGCTTGCAGTTTTACCGAATCCGAATGTTCCTCCAGAACGCCCCGACGACTTTGTCGAACCGATGTCGAAGACGAACGAATTGAAGTTGTTCTTTTCGCCGTCTTGAGCAACTTCGGAAGCACGATACGGCCCATTCAGCCCGACGGTCCCCCGGTCGAAGATCTCGATCGCATGAACGTCAGGAGACCGCAGACAGGCTGAAAGATCAGAGAGCGAATCAGGAAGGTCTGTGAATATATTCTCTCGGAGAGTCTGTTTGACCTTGTCATCTAGTCGGTAGACTCGCACTCCGTATGCTGGAGTCCAGTCGTCGTCTCGCGCGTCCCATGAGTTCTGAAGGGTCTCCCGAACAAGAAGCTCCAACCTGGAAAGTGCGCTGGTAGGCCGAAGCAGCTTGCCACGCCCGCCGCTCGTCTGGTCCCCCGCACCTCTTGGCTTTGAGTATCGTTTCAACGCAGTGAACTTCATCTTGACGCCGATCCTTTCGGGGCAAATCGGGTGAAATCGAAAGAGGAATCCGCATCTCCCAAAGACCCAAGATTCAGCGAATAGGACAGTGAGGAGACCGCGTCGGCGACCTGTTCGTGCAACGCTGACCGGTTCAACACCGAAGAACGGTGGTCGATCTCCCAGAACCTCCATGACAGCAGGCTGAAAGTGAACTTGTCTGAGCCGGGCATGCCTTCTACATACCCCGCGTCATGCAGCTTGTCGGTCAGAATTTGATGGTCTGCGCCTAAGCGTCTGAGTCGTTCGATTACAAGATCAATCGAGTCAGTCCCATGCCTTTGGATCTCGGCCACTGCCAGTGTCAATGTTCCGGTCAAAGGTGGTTCCAGCTGGCGCAGTCCGTGTACCGTTACCGCAGATCGATCTTGAAACGCGGATGTCTTCACTTCGACTCGTGCCGAGTCGCCGGTAAAGTCGTGGATATCCTGCGCACTTCGTTGCCACATTTCGATCGCCGGTGAACCGAGACTCTCAATGGCACCTTCGAGAAAGCGAAGCTCACCGTAGATGCCCATGGCGGCAGCCTCTGACAGTTCTGTCATTGCCAAGTGCAACAGACGGCGCCAGTCTGAAGCGGCCTCGTTGACCACATCGATCACTTCAGATTCTCCACCGACTGCAGAACGCACTTCATCGATGAATACGAAGAAGACGTCATCCAGACGCGGCTCATGGCATACGACTTTCAGTGCTCGGGCGGTGCGGCCTGTCACCTCGTCGCGAATTTCGACGCTTTGGACACTGATCACCTGACTGACCGAGTAGCTGATGTCGCGTTCACTGTCCGTAGTGAAATACGCAGCCGCGAACTCTCCATCCTGATAGCCGAGCCAGGTACGACGCGGGCCATCCGAATCTGCGACCAAGACCGACGCCTCACCGGCTACCAGTGCTGCTCCGTCACGCATCGCTGCGTGGAAGATCTCTTTCGTCGAGTTCATACATCGCCTTTGAAGTCTCGTTCGGTGTCTTCCACAAGAGGTTCGTCAAGATCCTCGGCATCATCGAAGATAGGGCGAACCGCTATCGTGCTGCCTTTAGATTCGAGCTTATTCCTAGAATCGAATGGTGCCACGACAGCCATGCCTACTACTGGAGGAAGACCATCCTCCACAAGAGACGGGTTTATGGCTTGCAATGCCGAATTCATCGGCATTCTGTCTTTCGAGGTCGAAGCCGAGAACCGACTGATCGGATACAGAATCAGCAGACCACGTCCGTCGCCGCCCTCTCTGTTTTTTCGCCAGTTGTACTGGGCCGCGTTGTTGAGTTGCGCAAGCGTCGCGTTTTGCGGCAACTTATTCTGAAGGCGCAGATCAAGGATGACATCTTTGCCGGACATCAACGCACGTATATTGATCGACTCTGATTCCTGCAGCTCATCACTTTTCTTGTTGATTGGGGAACGCCGGATAGACCCGACCTTCGTCCCCGCAACGTTCAGCCCATCAGCACCTTTGCCCTCACTGGGCACGACTACGTTCCAACGCTTCTCAGGAAGCTTCTCGCTTGACCATTTGATGGCATTGGAGAAGACAGCCTGATTCTTCTCATGGACTTCAAACTCCGAGAAGAACGCTTCTAGCTCTTCGATCGGAACTTCTTCAAACAAGGTCGGCACCGACGAGGATCTGAACGGCTGAAGCCGTTGCAGAAGGTCTTCCGCCGATTGCGCATTCTTCAGTGATTGCTCCGGGTTCGAGAAATCGAACTCCGTAGTCTGCAATCGGTAGCCCTCAAAATCGACTTCTGCTTCCAAGGCATGCTTCTGTTTGGCCGAACTCGTCACTTGCAGACGCCCCGGGTGCAACCGCACACGCACGCCGATTTCTGCTGGCGTCATTCCTGCCTGCGTCATTCGCGCGATTTCACTGCGCAGATCCGACTCGACAGTCGCCAAGAATCTGTAGTCCTCATCGAGACGCGGACTGACCCAGATGCGTTGTAGGTCCTCGTACCCCCCGCGGTAGCCGAACCAGCGTCCCATCTGAAGCAATGTGTCGTAGGTGTTGGAGGTCCGTGTGAAATATGACACGAAAAGGCCCTCCAACGTCAATCCCCGCGATAAGGTGCTGCCACCAATGACGATCACAGTCTGAGGCTCGTGCGAATAGGAAAGGCGTTCGTTGTCATCTTCACGACCGTTGTCGACAACAGTGCGCAGGTACCGCAGCACATTTGGAATTTCGTCACTAATACGAGGCCAAGTTGGAGCCAGCCCGTCACCGTCGTAAAGTGATGCAGCTCTGTTGATCTCGGCCTCAAACACATCTTTGAACCGATCCACATCGCCGTTGAGGGATGCTTTTCGAAGTGGTTCGAGATACGCTTCCACGGCGTCGCGGGTGGCAAAGTGGGGATCCGTACGGGGAGTCGTGTGGATCAGCATCGTCGAATGCTTCTTCTGCTGTCCTCGGATACGGCGGACTGCGCATGCGACTATGAACCACCGAATCGCCTCGCTCAACGACTTGGTGATATTAGGTTGGAAGCTTGCAACTGTCTTGCCGCTGGGCACAAGTTCTCGGACCTCTTCTTTGGTGATCGACCGAATCACATCTGGAAGCTCGACGTCACGTGCTTCGTCCTCGACGTCGTGCAGACCGAAGATTTTCTCCGCGCCGAAGTAATTCGCAGGAGTCGGCATAACGTGAATGAAGTCCCGCGGATAGAGTTCCGGCAACGCGCCTTCGGGGACATTGGGGTCCATAAATACGTTCGCAAATGGAGTGGCCGTGTACCCAACATAGGTACCATTTCGAACTTCAGCCCAGATCTGCCGCATCAGGAGATTGATGGCGGTCGGTTCGTCACCGATCTTCGCAGATGCATCAGGGGTCGCCTGATCCGACTCGTCGTCGATGATGAGGAACGGTGTGTCGCGTTTGGTTGCGGAGTCAAGGCTGCGAAGAAATTCCAGTACCTTTTTGAGCCGATGGCTGTTCTTCTTCACCACAGCTAGGATTTGCCCGTGGTTCGCCACAATGGAACTGGCGTTGCCAGTGTGCGCATCACCAAAATCGCCTTCAGAGTCAGTGAGTCGATACCAAGCTTGCCGATCTTCGAAAATACCGAGGTCGTTGTCAAGGCGGACTTGCGTCTGCCTACGCAGATTGTTGTGCACGCCTGACAAGACGAGGACGAACTTGTATCCGCTATCCAGAGCCTTTGCAATGACCGATGAATAGTTCGCAGTCTTTCCGGACTGCACATTTCCGATCACCAATCCGAGTCTGTTGTCTTCATCGACTCGTGGTTCCGCCAGGGACGCGACGATTTCCTCGGTAGACCGGTCAATCGATTCAACCGCGTCAGCAAGACCGCCAGCCGCCATTCGACTCCGCAGCTTAGCCCACACGCCGCCCTCGGGCGCTCCCGAGTACCAGCCCAACTCACGAAGATCTTTTCGTCTTGCCGTGCCGACCTCTGTCAGCTTCGTGCGAGTCAGGATTTTCTCTTTATGTTCTCGCTCAATCGCCTCTAGCTCTTCATCGATCCCGGGAAACGCTTCCATCGCTACCTTCGTCTTCTTTCTCGCATCATCGCGAGACATCGTCTGAAGATACTTGTTGAATACGATTTCAATCGGCGAAGGCTCTTGGCTCATCGATACTCCCGGGGAACGACGGAACATGAGGTGCAATCGACCGCAGAAGTCGGTTCAGGCCGGCAACTGTGGTGAATACATGCTTCTTCCAACACTATCGCGAACCACAGACATTGTTGCGAAGTGCACATTAGTACCTCACGACAGCAAGAAATCGCAGATCCGCAGAAATTCCGCAGCTGGGGAGTCCTTCGATATGCGACGCCGAAATTATGCAAGAAAGTCGAGTTCGCGGGTTCACGTCACCACGGATCGCGAAGTACTCCGTCAGCCAGCTTTGCACCAATTAAGTTTGGTGTATTCATAGAGACCGCCGCCAGGTGCAATGGCCAAAGCATCTCGACAACGTGCCCAACGCTATCCAAGCTACGAGAAACGGAACGGTGCGATCAGCGCACATCTTCCACTGTCAGTTCACTGTTTGACGCGAACAACTCCGCCATGCGCTCATCGTCGATCTTGCCCTTTTGAGCAAGCCGAATCATCTCGGTCCAAGCCAACATTCCAATTACTGCACCGGGACTGTCGACGCGATCGGCCAACTGCCGAACCCGGTGTTTTGCGCCTTTCGAAACAGAACCAGCAATGAAGACCCAGAACCTCAGCGGAGCGCCCGGCCTTGCACGGTAAGTTTCCACATACTCATGCATAGCTCGATCATGCCCGGAAGGAAGCGAGTAGTCGCCGCTATAGGCCTTTGTATCGACGATTCCTCGCCAAACGTTTTTCTTAGTCACTACGACATCTGGCTCTCGCCCAGCTTGCCCGACGCACTCCGCATCCAGCTTGAAAACGCGCCGAAAAATATCGGCAGTAGCCTGTTCGAACTTCCGGGGGGCATCTTTCGCCGAGGAATGAGGCAACGACTGGTAGCTGTATAGGAAGTTGTCCAGTGTCCTATCTGTCCCGAGAACCTTCGCTGCGACCTTTTCAACCTCAGAGTGATCAAATCCGGTTTCTTCGACAAGTCGCGCGACAATGTCCGAAGTCGCGCCGTCGACAAGCAGTTCCTGCTCTGACATTCTCGTCAATTTCGTGGTCACCTGTCGGCGCACAAACTCGTTACGCGTGACGCCCTTAGCGCCGCTCAGATTTCTTGTGTCCTTTGACTTTCCTGGAGGGAGTCCATACGCCCGCTGGAACCTGTCCTCGTCCTCGGGGTTGGGAATCAGTTTGATTCGCCCATATTCTTCAATCAGGTTGGCAGCTTCATCCCCACCACTCGGGGCTAGCTCGACCTCGC
Source organism: Brevibacterium sp. LAARM3_SD1 (assembly GCF_057364765.1). Classification (NCBI taxonomy): domain Bacteria; kingdom Bacillati; phylum Actinomycetota; class Actinomycetes; order Micrococcales; family Brevibacteriaceae; genus Brevibacterium; species Brevibacterium sp. LAARM3_SD1. The sequence continues at coordinate 112,618 of NZ_JBNFOL010000007.1, forward strand.
CCGGCCTACGGTCAATCACGCCTGTGACCTCAAGCCAATTGAATACCGTGTTTGCGATGTCACCGAACCGAGCCACAAGCTTTTCGAAGGTATCGCCCCGTTTACCGAATCTCTCTACAAACTCGATCTCGTTGATTTCTGTCGAACGATACTTCCTAACCTCCGCCGCTACTCGATCAGCGTCGGCTTCGGTGTCGCCGGTGCCATACAAGATCACCACTCTGGCGACTTCATCATTCGTAAGATAGCCGCCTAGTTCAGGCTGAAGAAGAAGACGGAGCAACAGCACAAATGGTCGAAGTTTGAAGGCTGGTGAAATATCAACACCGCGCGAGGTCGAGTACACAGACGGGTACTGGAACTTCATTACCTGATGTTTGAGGACCGCGGACGGGTTTCCTCCCTCAGCCAGAGCAATCCCAGCTTGAGTCAGTTCGAGTCTTTCGGTTTCGGCAGAGTTGAACGCCAAGCCAAGGCTGCGCACCAGCGCCGCATGCGTCCGTCCGCCTGAGCCCGTTTGGTCCCTTCGCGCGCCCGGCCGTTTGATTCCTTCTCGCTCGAGGATCTCTTCGAAAGCGATGTGGCTCTCACGGTTTCCGCCCCATCCCGACCCACCGGCAGCTTCATGCAACGCGGCAACCGTCAGAGGCAGACGATAGAGCTTCCGTTGCGGCCGCGAGAGCATCCAATAGTCTTTGGTCACCATACTCGAAGCCTATCGCGGCCTACTGCCCCCGCTCAGTTCGGAATGTACTTCGTCAAAGACGGCTCAACATGGGGGTACTCGATTCCAGCAAAGCTGTTGAGGATGGCTTCGAAGATCACCTTCGCACCCTTAGGCGGCACGGCCATTCCGATCTGCTTGCGTACCGACTCCTTATTTCCCTTGAACACAAAGGAATCGGGGAACGTTTGGAGTCGCGCGCGCTCACGATTCGTGAGAGCTCGGGGCTCTGACCAGTGGTAAATGTGGGTGCCGCCGCCGCCTGAACCTGTAACAGTGTAGGAAGGCTTATCCGAGCTCAATCGACGATAGATCGATGAAAGCTTGGTCCGTGTATTGATCCTCAGGTGTTCGGGCATGTCAGCAACCCAGGCGTTGCCTCCGGCCGGGATGTGGTTGAGCCGTTCAATCACTCTGTCCGACTGGCGAGTCGGTTCCTGATTGGCAGCCCACTCCGGGATACCTGCGAGTGCTGTGCTCGCTGATACATCTGAATCGGCAAATACCTCAGGGCTGGGTACTTTGTACTCAACGTCGATGTCATTGCGGATTCCGACAACGATCATACGGTGCCGAGCCTGAGGAACCCCGTACTTTTCGAACTTATAGTAATGCGGGTAGATCCGGTAACCAGCGTCGATCATGTCTCGGAAGATCTTGCGAAGCGTGGCTCCACCATCAGCACGAATTCCACCCACGTTTTCAGCCAAGAACCAGTCCGGTTGGAATCGTTCAAGCGCCTTGACTCCGTATGTGTAAAGCGGCCCGAATTCACCCTCGAACCCTTTCCGCTCTCCAACGAGGCTGAAATCGTTGCAGGGAAAGCCGAAGGATAGACCGTCAATATCTCCGAGCTCCGCTAGCTCTTCGTAATCCAGCTTGCGAATATCCGCGTGAACGACCGACCTCGATTCTTCGTCTCCGACGATGTTCGATGCGTAGGTTCGGCAGGTATCTTCGTCATAATCGGTGGCCCATTGATGAACGATCTTGCCGTGCTGGTTCGAGGCCAGATGCGCGCCTACACCAAGTCCTCCAGGGCCTGAAAACAGCTCACCCATTCTGAAGGTCTTCACAGAGGCGTCGTGCGGATGTGCCGCCCTCTCTTCTTCCATCTGCATTGTCATCTCGAACGCCCCTCTTCCTGCCTTAGACCATGTCGTCGCGCTACCGCGGACTGCACTTCACGAAGTATTCCTGCACCCCGCACTGCGCTTCTCAACACAGGCTCATCTTAGCTGTGTCGCGTCTTGCGTGCAGCTCAGCTTCTTATAACTGCGAGCATATGACTCGGCACTGACATGGGCAGCCACGTTTTTCTGGGGTACCTGGTCGACGTATCCAGAAAGGTACGCTCGGTCGGGCAGTTCTGCGTCACGGTTCGATGAGAATCTCTACGCCACATCTAAGAGGTCGCTACCGGGGCCCCTATGGCCCTCTGCTTCGCAGAATCAGTTGATCTCTTTGATTACCAAACCGACCACGTTTCCAAATTCCGAATTCTCAGTTCCGGCGCTTCGCGAATTTACCGACCTACCAGACTCGCAATGACAGCCTCAGTGTCCCCACCAAGCTGGGGCGCAGGGACAGCATCCGCTACCGGAGTCCCTCCGAACTGCAACGGCACCCGAGGAGCCAACACCCGTCCGACACCCTGTTGGTCGATTTCGGTGAGCATCGGATTCTCCGTCGAACACCGCGGGTCGGAGTTCACGAGTTCCTCGAACGTCTGGAACCCGCCGACGAGCACCCCCGCCTCGGCGAGCAGTCTCGTCGCGTCCTCGGAACTGTGCGAAGCGAACCACGGATGCACCACCGCGTCGATGGCCTCCCTCGCCTCGAACCTGCCGCCTTCGGTATTCAGGTCCACCTCGAGCAGTGGACCGATCATCTCGAGCTTCTCGCTCAACCCCGTCGCCTTGCCCAAACCACGCCAGTGCTTGTTCGAAATGACCACGACCATCACCTGACGGCCATCCGCGCACTCGAACGACTGACCATACGCTCCATACAACCCGTTGCCCAAGGCACCACGGGTCTTCCCCGTTGCCTGCACTTCGGCGATGTAGCCGAGGTTGCCGACGGTCGCGAGCATGACATCCGACAAAGCCAGGGTGATCTCTTGGCCCTTGCCCGACGAGCGACGATCCAGCTCAGCAGCGATGATCCCGTTGGAAATATAGAGCCCCGCCGCGACATCCCACGCTGGCACGGCATTGTTCACCGGACGCTCGTCGTCACCGGTGATGATCGGGAAACCACTGGCCGCATTCACCGTGTAATCCACTGCCGGGGAACCGTCGTGCCACCCGCCCAGGCGCAACATGACGAGATCCTCGCGATGCTGCTTGAGATTCTCATAGCTCAACCACCCTCGGGCCGGCAGATTCGTAATGAGCGTCCCCGCCTCAGCAATCAGCTGGGTGGCGATCTTCTGCCCCTCCTCGGACTTCAGATCCAGCGTGACCGACCGCTTCCCCTTATTCAGAGACGCCCAGTAGATGCTCGTACCGTCATCGCTGATCGGCCACCGATTCGCATCGATGTTCCCGCCGATCGGATCGATACGGATCACATCGGCGCCAAGCTGCGCGAGCGTCATCGACCCTAGCGGGGCTGCGACGAAGGCAGAGATCTCAACGATCTTAAGACCAGTCAGTGGTGCGGGACGGGTGTCGGTCATGCTGGTGCTCCTCAGTTCTTCGTCGTCACAGTGGCGGCAATCGCGGTCTTCCCACCCGGGGCGATGGCCTGGAGTTCGTGGATACCGGGTTCGGTCTCTCGGCCGACGAGGTGGATCTGCTCGTTCGCGAACAACGGGGACTTCGCAGTAAAACGATATTCAGACACGACCGCCTCGGTGTGGGTGGACATGAACGCATCCAACAACAACGTCGCGGTCAAGGGGCCGTGCGTGACCAGGCCGGGGTAGCCTTCGACCTCGGTGACGTACGGGTGGTCGTAGTGGATGCGATGGGAGTTGAACGTCAACGCCGAGTAGCGGAAAAGCATGACCTCGTTCGGACGCACGCTCTTCACCCAGTCCCAACCGTCTGGTGCCGGCGAGTCTTCACGGGGTGGTTTTGCCGCCGATCCCTCGGGCACCTCTGTGGCTTCCCGGTAGACAATCGTGTGCCGATCCGTCGTGGCAGGCTTCCCGTCAGCAGTGAGCTCGTGACGAAGCACGACGAAACACAACGGGCCGGTGCTGCCGGTCTTCTCCGTAATCGAGTCGATCGTCGTCGTCCGCTCAATCGTCTGCCCGGGCAGAATCGAAGCGTGGAAGGTCAGGTCGCTGCCGGCCCACATCCGCCTGGGCAGGGGCACCGGGGGCATGAACCCACCGAGCGCGGCATGCCCATCAGTCCCGAGGTCACTCATCGGCACATCATCTTCAGAGAAGTGCAGCCAGTGCCCCATTGGGAACAGCGGCGACGCCGGGTCACCGTCATGGCCGAGCAGTGTCGCCAGGCGTGCGGCCCGTTCCCCATCGGCGATCTCAGTGGCAGTGGCGGTTCGGCCGACCCAGTCCTGGAGATTCGTCTCACTCATCGCAGTCATCTTCCATTCGTTAGTTCGAAAAGTGCACCCACAACCTGCTAATTGCTACCCGACGCGGCGCAGATACCTGGCGCCAGGTTGCTGGGCCGCCGTCAGGTAGTAATTCAGCGGCCGAGGAGTTCGTCGAGATGATGCGCATCTGAATCTCCGACGAGCCCTCGAAGATCTTCGTCAACCGCGCATCCCTCCAGTGGCGCTCGACGGCGAAGTCCTTCGTGTACCCGGCACCGCCATGGATCTGCAGCGCCTCGGACGTGACCTTCTCGCTCATCTCTCCGGCCAGGTACTTCACCATCGCCGCTTCCTTGTCACACCGGCGACCCGAATCGATCTCCGTGCACACGTGGTACATCAGCTGCCGGCACGCCTCGATCTGAGCGGCCATATCCGCGACTTTGAACCGCAGATGCTGGAAATCAGCCAAAGGATGACCGAACTGCTCACGTTCCTTGAGGTACTTCACCGAATCCTCGAGAGCCGCCTGTGCCAGACCGATCGACCGCGCCGCAGTGTGCGCACGCCCAACCTCAAGCCCGGACACTGCCTGGTAGAACCCACGGCCTTCCTCTCCGAGGAGGGAATCGGCAGGCAGAACGAAGTTATCGAACGACAGCTCCCATGTCTTCCACCCGTGGTACCCGATCTTCTTCGCCGGTGCCCCGGAGAGCCCTTCGGGGAAGGTGCCGCGTTCCTTCTCGACGAGGAACACCGAGATCCCCCGATGCCGCTTCTCCTCCGCCGAAGTGCGGGCGAAGAGGACGATGTAGTCGGCCTGATCGGCATACGTACACCACATCTTCGTGCCGTTGATGACCCAATCACCATCGGCATTGCGCTCGGCCTTGCACCGCAGGTTCGCCACATCCGACCCGGCCTCGGCCTCAGACAGGGCGAAGGCGCCGAGGTACTCACCACTGGCAACCTTCGGCAACAGCCTCGCTTCCTGCTCGGGCGAGAATCCGCCACCCATGCCGTTGCCACGAGCCAACAGGCCGGCCACGGACATCCAGGCACGGGAGAGTTCCTCAGCCACGAGGCAGTACTCGAACACACCGAGCCCCAGCCCGCCGTATTCCTCGGGGATGAGGATGCCGAAGAACCCCATCTCCGCCATCTGCTTGACCATCGAATCCGGGAACTGCCCCTCAACCGGATCAAGCTCATTGGCGATCGGCAGGACGACATCACGGGCGAACTCGCGGGCGAGCGCCTGAATTTCGAGGCGCTCCTCGGTCATCATGTGCGGAGTATCCGGACGCGGACGCGGCTTATGAGTCATGTTCTTCCCTCGGGTGGAGTGCCTGGCCAGATGGCCAGAGGCTAATCGTGCGGATTCGTCAGACGCGGGTGGGCTGGTTGCGCAACTGTGGGGGCCTGCCCACGCTGCTCAGGCCCTGTTCCGACCGATGAGCTGCTTGGCGATGACGTTCATCTGGATCTCGTTCGTACCCTCGCCGACGATCATCAGCGGAGCATCCCGGTAATAGCGTTCGACGTCGTATTCGGTGGAGTATCCGTAACCGCCATGGACGCGGATGGCGTCGAGAGCCACCTCGGCGGCCATCTCCGAGGCGTAGAGCTTCGCCATTCCCGCCTCCATGTCCACACGCGCCCCCGAATCATAGGTACGAGCGGCGTGGAGGACGAGCTGCCGAGCAGCTTCGAGCTTCGTCGCCATCGTGGCGAGCTTGTTGCCCACCGACTGATGCTTCCAGATCGGCTTGCCCATCGACTCACGCTCCTGCGAATATTTCACCGCATCATCAAGCGCCGCCTGCGCGACACCAAGCGACCGGGACGCGACCTGGATGCGGCCGATCTCGAGGCCCTTCATCATCTGCTTGAACCCGACACCCTCAACCTCACCGAGCAGCTGCGACTGCGGCTGCCGGAGCCCATCGAAGGACAATTCGCAGGTCTCGACGCCCTTGTACCCGAGCTTCGAGAGATCCTGGGAGACCGTGAAGCCCTCCCCCTTCTCCACAAGGATGATCGAGATGCCCTTGTGACGGGGTTCCGCCTCGGGGTCGGTCTTGCACAGCAGCGCAATGAGATCGGACTTCCGGGCATTCGTGATCCACGTCTTCGACCCATTGATGACGTAATCGTCACCATCCTTCGTCGCCGTCGTGCGCATCGCCTGCAGATCGGACCCGCCGCCGGGTTCGGTCAGCGCCATCGTCGCGCGCAGCTCACCGGTGGCCATCCGCGGCAGGTACGTATCCTTCTGCTCGGCAGTGCCATATTCCTGGAGGAGCTTCGCGACGACGGTGTGCCCGCCCATGGCACCCGCCAGGGACATCCACCCGCGCGCGAGCTCCTGAGTGATGAGCGCATACGCCTCGGTCGAGACCTTGCCCATCCCCCACGGCTCGTCGATGGCGAGCCCGTAGATGCCCATGTCCTTCATCGTCTGGATCCACGCTTCGGGGTACTCATTGGCGTGCTCGACCTTGTTGACGCTGGGTTTGACCTGCTCGTCGATGAATTCGGCGACCAGGTCGATCATCATCTGCTCTTCATTGCTCACTGCCATGGTGAAATCCTCAATTCCTTGATGCGCTGTGGTCGTCATTTGGAAAGTTCAGTCCAGTCGGGTGCCGTCGCGGACCGTGCGGGTCCGGCCGAGGCCGAGCGTCGGTGGGCCGGTGCTGTCGAAGAAGTCATTGCCCTTGTCGTCGGTGATGATGAACGCCGGGAAGTCTTCGACGTGGATCTTCCACACTGCCTCCATCCCGAGCTCCTCCATATCGAGGACCTCGACCGAGGTGATGCAGTCCTGCGCCAGCCGGGCGGCAGGGCCGCCGATCGATCCGAGGTAGAAGCCGCCGAATTCGGCGCAGGAGCTCTTCACCTGTGTTGACCGATTGCCTTTGCCGAGCATGATCATCGACCCGCCGGCCTCCTGGAACTGCCGCACATAGGTGTCCATCCGCGACGAGGTGGTCGGACCGAACGATCCCGAGGGCATCCCCTCGGGTGTCTTCGCCGGCCCCGCATAGTAGATCGGATGGTCTTTGAAATACTCGGGAAGTTCCCCACCGGCATTGAGGCGGTCGCGCAGGTTCGCGTGCACGATGTCGCGGGCGACGATGACCGTTCCCGTCAGCGACACACGGTCACCGACGGAGAGCCCGGACAGCTGTGCCTGCAGGCTCGGCATCGGTCGGTCGAGGTCGATGGCGGTGACATTGCCGGATTCGATCTCCTCGACCCGGCCCATCGCGGGCAGGAACCTCGCCGGATCGTGTTCGAGCTCTTCGATGAACACGCCGTCTGCGTTGATGCGGGCGATGATCTGCCGGTCGGCCGAACAGCTTACGGCGATCGCGATCGGCAGGGATCCGTTGTGTCGGGGCAGCCGGACGACGCGGACGTCGTGGCAGAAGTACTTGCCGCCGAACTGGGCACCGAATCCGAGGTTCTGGGTGAGTTCGAAGACGGTCTGCTCGAATTCCCGGTCCCGGAATCCGTGGCCCAACTCGGCGTCGCCGGTCTCCGGCAGATCATCGAGGTAGTGGGCACTGGCGAGCTTCGCGGTCTTGAGCGTGAATTCGGCCGACGGCCCGCCGATGACGACGGCCAGATGATAGGGAGGGCAGGCTGCGGTGCCGAGGGTGGAGATCTTCTCGGCGAGGAAGTCGAGCATTGCCGATTCGTTGAGCACGGCCTTCGTCTCCTGATAGAGGAAGGACTTGTTCGCACTGCCTCCGCCTTTGGCCATGAACAGGAGCTCATAGTCGTCGGCGGGGCTCAGTGCCACCTCGATCTGGGCGGGCAGGTTGGTGCCGGTGTTCGTCTCTTCGAACAGGCTCGTCGGTGCCAACTGCGAGTACCGAAGGTTGAGTTCTTCGTAGGCACGCCCGATTCCGCGCGACAGATGCCGCGCATCATCGCCATCGGTGAGCACGTTCGGGCCTCGCTTGGCGGAGACGATTGCGGTGCCCGTGTCCTGACACATCGGCAGGATCTCCCCGGCCGAGACCGCCGCGTTCTGCAGCAGGTCAAGAGCGACGAAGACGTCGTTGTCACTGGCTTCCGGATCCTCGATGATCGCGCGCAGGCTGGCCAGGTGGTCGGTGCGCAGATAGTGCGAGATCTCCTTGAAAGCCACCTCGGCGAGGTCGGACAGGGTCTCTGGTGCCACCGTGAGGAACGTGCGCGACGTCCCGGCCACCTCGGCGGTGGTCGTCTCCACTCCCCCGATGTCGAGCCTGCGCATCCGCGGGCCTTCGCCCTCGGTGGGCAGCAGAGGCGAGTAGGCGAAGTCGTCGGCCCTCGCCGAGGCGGCCCCGCCGTCGGTCGTGTGTGCGGGTTCGTCATTCATCGTCAGATCACCCCGTTGTTGCGCAGTTCGCCGATCGTCTCGGCATTCATCCCCAGCTCGCCGAGGATGGACTCCGAATTCTGCCCCACCGCTGGGATCGGGTCCATGCGATTGCCCACCCCGGACATCTCGACCGGGGGTGCGAGCATGGAGATCGGCCCGGCGGGGGTCTCGACCTCGTGCCAGCGATGGCGTTCGGTCAGCTGCGGATGGTCGGCGATCTCGCTCATATCGCGCTGCCTCGAGTGGGCGACGCCGGCTGTCTCGAGCAGTTCGTCGCAGGCTTCGCCGGTGAGCGCGGAGAAAGCCCGCTCAATGATCTCTTGGAGTTCGTGTCGGTGGGCGTAGCGGTGGGCGGCGCGGTCGAAGCGTTCGTCGGTGACCATGTCGGGGCGGTCGAGGACCTGGGTGGCGAAGCGTTCCCATTCGCGTTCGTTCTGGATCGCGAGCATGATCTGAGTACCGTCGCCGCAGGTGAACGCACCGTAGGGGGCGATGGCGGCATGGGAGGTGCCGGCGCGGGTGGGGCGGGTGCCGCCGTAGCGGGTGAAGTAGAGGGGGTAGCCCATCCATTCGACGAGGGAGTCGAAGAGGCTCGTCGACAGGGTGGCTCCAACACCGGTGCGCTCGCGGTTGTACAGAGCGGTGAGGATGCCGGAATAGGTGTACATTCCCGCGGCGATATCTGCCGTCGAGATTCCCGTCTTCGCGGGGAACTCCTCTGTTCCGGTCACGGAGACCAGTCCTGCCTCGGCCTGCACAAGTGCATCGTAGGCCTTGGCATCTTTGTATGGCCCGTCCGTGCCGTATCCGGTGATCGACGCGTGGATCAGCCGAGGGTTGATCGACCGGAGCTCGTCGGCGCCAAGGCCGAGTCTCTCTGCCGCGCCGGGGGCGAAATTCTGGATGAAGACATCCGCCGAGGCGATGAGATCGTGGAGGATCTTAAGTCCGTCGGGGCTCTTGAGGTCGAGCGCCAGGCTCTCCTTATTCCGGTTGATCCACACGAAATGGCTCGAGAGTCCATTGACCGTCGTGTCGTATCCGCGGGCGAAGTCGCCGACGCCTGGGCGTTCGATCTTGATGACCCGGGCTCCGAGGTCCGCCAGCTGGCGTGAGGCGAACGGGGCGGCGACTGCCTGCTCGCAGCTGATGACAGTGATGCCGGTCAGCGGCAAATGTGAGGCGGTTGCGTCGTCCTGGCCCGCGGGGCTCGGTACGGACGTCGGTGCAGCAGTGGCCATCGGCCCTCCACGACGAGGTGTGAATCGTTGACACCCACATCATACATATCTTCACAGATAATGCATTCTTTAGTCCCAGCTGATGCCTGAGCCTGTAGACTGAGACCATCGAGACATGAACCGACACCCCGACAGCGGGTGACGTATGAACGAAAGGCATCGGGTGGATCAGGAGTCGGCATCGACCAAGCGGGACGTCATCGTCCTCGGCCTGCGACGCAAGATCCTCTCCCGCAAGCTCGATCGCGGCGAGCGACTGCGACAGGATCAGGTCGCCGAATGGTTCAATGCCTCCATCACCCCTGTCCGCGAGGCCCTGCGAATCCTCGAAGCCGAGGGTCTCGTCACCTCCGAAGCTCACCGCGGCGTCCGCGTCGCCGGCGTCGACGTCGACCGCCTCAAGTCTCTCTTCGTCACCCGAAAGCTCACCGAGACCTTCGCCATCGCCCGCGCGACCACACGGATCTCTCGACACGAGCTGCGCCAGGCCGAGCGCCTACTCCAAGCTCTTGACGAGGCGAGCGCCGACGGTGATTCTCTGGGACGCAACACTCGCAACGAGGAGTTCCACTTCTTCTTCTACGACCGCTGTGGAATGCCCGCGCTCCGCGACGACATCGCTGCGCGCTGGCGAGCGTTCCCGTGGGACCTCACCCTCGACAGCCCCGAGCGACTCGACCAGGTGCACGCCGAACATCAGTCGATCGTCGACGCCGTGCGCGACGTCGATCCGGACGCGGCGGCGCGCCACCTCGGCGACCACATCACGAACGGCTTCCTCCGCCTGGCCGAGTCGACGACCGGTCAGGCAGTCTCCGACCCCTTCGACTTCGACACGGACTGACTGCCTCAGCACGGACCGTGGGCGCCACTCCTCCGGGATCCACGCCCGGGAAGCCCCTCCCGACAAATAATGCATTATTTGACAGATCATATTGGAAATCAGCGAAAAGTCCTCTAGGCTCGTAAACGGTCGATCGAGAACCTGACTCGGCACGAACTCTCCACCCGGCAATGACCAGCCGTCGTTGAGGGCAGACTCGTCCGCACACAGGCTCCCGATCGGCATCGCCCCTGGCCAACCTGACTGGAGCTGACGATGACGTCAATGAGACGACCGAGGTGGAAGCCGCTCATCGCGGGCCTCTCGATAAGCCTCCTGCTGCTGAGCGGATGCAATCCTGCGCGCAGCGGAGATCAACAGAAGTTCGAACTGCGCTTCGCCCATGTCACTTCGGTGGGCACACCGAAGGGACTGGCCGCTGACTTCTTCGCCGAACAGGTCGAGGAGAAGTCCGGTGGCCGCATCGAGGTCGAGGTATTCCCGAACTCGGAACTCTACGGCGACAAGGACGAGATGCAGGCCATCCAGTCCAATGCCGTCCAGATGCTGGCCCCGGCAAGCGCGAAGTTCACAACGATCGCGCCGAGCCTGCAGGTCCTCGATCTCCCCTTCATCTTCGACGACCCGGACGAGATCCCCGAGGTCGCCAGTCCCGACACGGAGATCGGCAAAGCCATCTACGCGAACCCCGACCTCGAGGCCAACGGGCTCAAAGTCCTCGGTCTGTGGGACTCGGGAATGAAGCAGATCCACTCGAACAACAAGACGCTGAAGCCTGAGGATATGAAGGGCAAGAAGTACCGTATCCAGCCCTCCGACGTACTGCGCACTCAATTCGAGACCTGGGGTGGGGTTCCGACTCCGCTCGCATTCGCCGAGGTCTACAGCGGACTGCAGCAGGGACTCATCGACGGAGGTGAGAACACCTACTCGAACATCGAGTCGCAGAACATGCACACCGTCCAGAAATACGTGACCGAACTCAACCACGGTTACATCGGCTACATCCTCACAGTGAACAAGCGCTGGTACGACGAACTGCCCGACGATCTGCAGGCCGCAGTCGACGAAGCCGCAGATGAGGCCAGCAAGTTCAATCGCAAAGAGGCACAGAAGGTCAACGCCGAGGCGAAGAAGGCCATCGAGGAATCCGGCGGCACAGAGATCGTCATCCCGAGCAAGGAAGAGCGCCAAGCCTTCAAGGACATGGTCGTGCCGTCCGAATACGAGAAGTACCGCGATGTCATCGGCCCTGAGGTCGTCGACGAACTCCTCGAACGCAACGAGAAGAAGGGCTGAGGATGAACATCATCGACAAGTACCTCAGCAAGGTCGAAAACGTCCTCGCCGGCGGCTGTCTCATCGCGGCCACCGCCCTGGCAGTCTTCGCCGTACTTCTGCGCAATATCACCGGTGACGTACTCTTCTGGTCCGAAGAAGCCGTCATCTACCTCATCATCTTCTCGACGTTCTTCGGTGCGGTGGTCACCCTGCGCCACAACGATCACGTGGCCGTCGACATCATGCCGGCTCTGCTCAAGGGCAAGGCGAAGAAGTTCTTCGTCGTCCTCGGCGGACTGGCCACTCTGGTCTACGCCGGCTTCATCGCCTACCTGTCGTGGGCGCTCATCACCGAACCGTTCTCGCGGACGACTATCACCCCGGCGCTCAAGCTGCCGCTGTGGGTCGTCGAACTCTCGCTGGCCGTGGGCATGACTCTGTTCTTCATCCGGGCGGTGGAGATGACCATCCGCGCCCTGCGCACTCCTGCGACGGAACTCGACAAGGATGTCCTCGCCGAGGAGGCCGCCGCCGTCGGCATCGACGTCGAAGACATCGCGATCGTCGATGACGGAAGCGACCGCGCTGACCGCGCGCACGGGGACAACGGAGGCGACCGCCTCGGCGATGGTGAGACCGACGAGAAGGGAGGCGATCGCTGATGTTCGAAGCCACGATCGTCCTCGTCGTCGTCCTCATTGCGCTGCTCGTCACCTCGGCGCCGATCGCGGTCGCTTTGGGCCTGACGAGCCTCGTCTACTTCTACTATTTCACGCTCATTCCGATGACCCAGGTCTCAGAACGGCTGTTCAACGCCTTGAACTCGTTCCCGCTTATGGCGATCCCGTTCTTCATCCTGGCGGCGAACATCATGTCTCGTGGTGGGATCTCCCGGCGACTGACCGACTTCGGTGCGGCCATGGTCGGGCACCTGCGCGGTGGCATGGCCATCACCACCGTTCTTGCCTGCGTATTCTTCGCTGCGGTCTCCGGCTCCTCACCGGCCACGGTCGTCGCGGTCGGTGCGCTGATGATTCCGGCGATGGTGAAGAACGGGTACCCGAAGGAATTCTCCACGGGACTCGTGGCCACCTCGGGGTCGTTGGGCATCCTCATCCCGCCGTCGATTCCGCTCATCGTCTTCGGCATCGCCACCGAGCAGAACATCGGCGACCTCTTCATCGCTGGGGTCCTGCCAGGCATCGTCGCCGGGGTGATGCTGCTGGGCATGGCCGTCTTCGTCGCCTGGAAGAAAGGCTACGGTCACGCCGGGGTCGGCTTCCGGATGTCGAACAAGGACAAGCTCAAGGCGTTCCGGGATGCGATCCTCGCCCTCGCCCTGCCGTTCCTCGTCCTCGGCGGAATCTACTCCGGATGGTTCACCCCCACCGAGGCGGCCGCCGTCGCCGTCGCGTATTCGCTGATCGTATCACTTCTCATCTACCGCGAGATCAAGATCTCGCAGCTGTGGGAGGTCACTCTCGCGTCGGTGAAGACCTCGGCGATGGTCATGTTCATCATCGCCAACGGCATCCTCTTCACCTTCGTACTCGCCAGCGAGCGGATCCCGGGTCAGATCTCGACGACGATCACCGAATGGGACCTGCAGCCGTGGCAGTTCCTCATCCTCGTCAACATCCTGCTGCTGTTCGTCGGCTGTGTGATGGAGACATCCTCGGCGATCCTCATCCTCGCCCCGATCCTGCTGCCGATCGCGATGGAGCTGGGCATCGACCCGATCCACTTCGGCATCATCGTGGTGATGAACCTCGAGATCGGCATGATCACACCGCCGCTCGGCCTCAACCTGTTCGTCGCCTCTGGCATGTCCGGTATGAGCGTCGTCGGAGTGGCGAAGGCCGCATTGCCGAGTGCGCTGGTGCTGCTGGCGGCACTCGCGCTGGTCACGTTCGTTCCTTTCCTCGCGACTGCCTTCGTGTAAGACGCACGGCCGGATTCGGCAATAGTGCCTTGACCCCCCAAGTGGAGAGTCAAGGCACTATTACATTCGCCACACGAAACCGCCGATGCGTCTCGGCGCACTCGATCTGAGACTGGATGCCGAGGACATGGGCAGCCTCGATGCGATCCGCATCCTCGTCGAGGGGACTCGGAACATCGTGGACAACCTTCAGTGGATCAGCTCCGGTCAGAAGTGAGCACGATGCGAGTACCGCGGGCAAGTGGCGGCCAAGAACCCCTCACCCCACGGGCCCCGGAAGTTCAAGCACTCGGGAATTGCGAAGCCGCCACCGGAGCACGCTGATGCCCAACCTGGTGCGGTTGTAGCCCGACAGCGGGTCGTAGCCGAGGCAGCGTTCGATCTGCTCGGCCCGGCTCTGCACCGTGCTGTGGTGCAGACCGAGGTCGCGGGCCGCCTGTCTGATCGTCGGTGCTTCGAGGAGCACGCGCACCGTGGACTCCGCCCATGGCGAGTCCATGATCTCGTCGATCAGCGGAGCGTCCGGATCGGTTGTGTCAGATGATTCGGCGAGCAGTTCGACGAGTCCACCGAAGTTTTCCGCCCGCACGAGCCCTTCCTCGGGCGGGCGGCTGAGCCGCAGTGCCACCACGGCTGCCCGCAGTGACCGCGGCAGTTCTCCGATCGACCCGGACGGCCCCAGTCCGGCCGGTGTCACGGCGATGTCCTCGGTGTCGTCGGTCACGATGACCACCTGCAGAGTGCCATGTTCGCTGGTGATGACATCGGTGGGACCGGCGGGTCGTTTCTCGAAGACGGCGAACAGCGGGGCCGCGAGGACTCGATATCGCGAACCAGGCGTCAACCCGAGGCGAACCGCGGCAGCACTCCGGTCTTCGGGCGTCGCGGCAGGATCGAGGGCGAGCGCCACGTCCCGCGGGGTCTCCAGCTGCTGCCGTTCGAGACCGAATCTCACGCCGATGGCCAGGCCGAATCTCTCAAGGATGAGTTCATCGTTGGGCAAGGCACCGTCCTCCCGCTCGAGCCAGACCTCGGAATCGTTCGGCAGGGACAGGGCGGCCACCTCGGCGGGTCGGTCTCCCGGAATCGAGACTCCGCCCGAGTCGACCCTCAGTTGCCTGCTCCCGTCCCCACTGCGAAAGCCGGCCGGGCAACCGGCCAGAGCCGCGGCCGCGGAGGCGAGGGCATGGGAATTGACCTCGCCGGCCATGAGTTCGTCGAAGCAGGCGATGACGCGCAGACCCAGGCTCGCCTCGGGATCGAGCTTGGCAATCCTGCCGAGCAGCTCCTGCACGTCACCACCTCCTCGTTCGTCCGTCGGTCGACGATTGGTAGTCCACGACTGTCGACCGACGGTCGCGATTCGCCTCAGTCGCGAATCAGCCTTTCAGAGCATCGTAGACTGCCGTCTCCATCTCGAGATACCCCCCGACGGATTCGGGGTCTGCGAAGGGGAAGATCTGTGTGGCCCAGTACCCGCCGATCTTGTTCTGTCGGTCGAACCAGTAGTAGAGGTTGGCAAGACCCGCCCATGCGGCGGCGCCGGCCGGGCGTCCGGTCGGGGCGTCCTCCTCGTTGATCATAAACGTGTATCCCCAGGTTTTCGGCATGCCGGGGAAGAATTCCGCATCGTTGGACAAGCTCGGGATGACTCCGGGCAGCAGTTTCACCCGAAGATCGCCGAGGTGGTTCTGCGTGGCCATGTCCACCGTTTCGGGGCGGAGGACGACGGTTCCGTCGTCGGCTGCTCCGTCGTTGAGCCACATCCTGATGAACTTCAGGTAGTCATCGACGGTTGAGAAGAGTCCGTGGCCGCCCATCTCCACCTCCGGTTCGGGCAGCATGAAGTCGGTCGCCGCGAGTTCGCCGTCGGTGCGCTGGTGCATCGTGGCCTGCCGCTCCTGCATCGACGCGGTCGGACGGAAGGTGCTGTCGTCCATGCCCAGCGGTTCGAGGACTCGGGTGCGCATCGCCTCACCCAGAGTCTTTCCGGTGATGCCTTCGATGACCTGGCCGACCCAATCCATGTTCGACCCGTACTCCCACTGGGTGCCGGGATCGAACAGCAGCGGAGTCTCCAACGCCTTCCTGGTCGCGGTGACGATGCTCGGCTGGCCGTGTTCGCGGGCGAGTCGTTCGTACTTCTCGTTGAAGAAGTCGTAGCCGAAGCCGGCGGTGTGCAGCAGCAGCTGTTTGGTGGTGGGTTCGCTGGCGGGTGCCCGAAGGATCGGTTCTCCACTGTCGACGAAGCCGTCGATGACCTGTACGTCGGCCAATCCTGGGGCATAGTCCTTCGCCGGGGCGTCGAGGTCGAGCTCTCCCGACTCCACCAGCTGCAGTGCCACGGTGCCGGTCAGGGCCTTCGTCGTGGAGAAGATCATGAACACGGAGTCCGTGGTCATCGGCTGCGGATCGTCGAGGGAGCGGACTCCTGCAGCAGTGAGACTGATGGTCTCCTTGTCGGTGGTCACTCCGGCGACGACGCCTGGGACGCCGCCGCTGTCGACAGTCTTCGTGGCCACGCGGACAACTGCGTCGTTGACAGCTGTGTTCTCAGACATGATGTTCCTTTCAGTCGGCCAGGAGCTTCTCGATCCAGGCCATTCGGGTGCTGATCATTCCTTGCGCAAGGTGTGTATGGGCGGCGAAGATGTCGAAGGCGTGGAAGCCTCCGGGCCACACGTGCAGCTCCGCTTCGCTGCCGTCGTTCCAGAGGGCCGAGGCGTAGGCGACGGCTTCGTCCCGGAAGATCTCGGCCGAGCCCACGTCGATGTACGCGGGCGGCAGATCGGTGAGGTCGTTGGCACGCGATGGTGCGATGTAGGGCGAGACCGCCTCGGTGCGGTAGTCATCGCCGAGCATCGCCTGCCATCCGGTTTCGTTGCTCACCCGATCCCAGACGCCGATGCCGTCGAACTGATGGGTCGACGGTGTGATGCCTCGGTCGTCGAGCATCGGGTAGATGAGCAGTTGGCCCTTGAGCTTCGGTCCGCGCCGGTCCCGGGCCGCCAGCGCCATTCCGGCGGCCAGTCCCCCTCCGGAGCTGGCTCCGGCGACGATGAGTCGGGCGCGGTCGACGCCGAGGGTGTCGGCGTTCTCTGCCGCCCACAGGAGCGCGGCGTACATGTCCTCACGCGCATAAGGGTCTTGGAACTCGGGCGCCAGGCGGTATTCGGGGCAGATGAGGATCGCACCGATTCTCTCGACCCAGTCGAGGTTGAGTCCGAGCGCGCTGAAGCGATCGCCGAACATCAATCCGCCGGAGTGGGCGTAGACGATCGTCGGTCGTCGTCCGGTGTCCCCGGATCGTCTGAAGACGGAGACGGTGATGTCCTCGCCGAGGTGGCCCGGCACCTGATATTCGGAATGTTCGACCCTTCGGCCGCTGAGGGTCTCCGCGAGCGGCTCCGAGGCGTACGAGACTCGCATGAAGTCGATGAGCGAAGGAGTGATGGTCGGCGGGAATACTCCGCCGATGACGGACAGACTCGCGGCGAGCTCCGCGTCGAATCGTGACCGTCGTTGTGTCATATCACCAAGTATGCCGACCCCGGCACCGTGGCACTACCGCCAGACCATCGTGCTTTTCGCGCACACACCCGACAGTTGTCGGGTGCACCTCACTTCACCCGATGAACCCCATCACCGACTCCTTGACCTGGAGGATCGCCAAGAATCCGAACAGTGCCAGGCACACGGCGAGCAGCACGTTCGACCACTTCGTGTTGCGCAGCTGAGCCGGCACGGATGAGCGATTGAGGATGACGAGCAGCGCCAGGGCGAGCACCGGCAGAATGAACGCGCTGATCGCTGCGTAGACGAGCACGAGGGTGACGGGTTTGCCGAGGCTCATGATGACCAACGTTGCGATCGAGAGGTAGACGAGGACGCCGCGGAACTCGATCGACTTCGCCGACATCTCATTGGCTGGCTCGTCCTGATGCGGGTAGCGGCGCAGCACGCGCAGGCAGTCGGCGGTGACGTAGGCGATGCCGGAGAACCCGCCGAGCACGCTCGTATACACCACGGCGAGGAAGCTGATGAGGAACACCAACCTGCCGGTCTGTCCGATCCGCCCCACGAGGTCATCGGCGATGGCGAACAGCGCATCATTGTCCGAAATCGTGAAGCCCTGCCCGTAGAGGATGAAGGCACCCACGGCACTCATCGCCACGGCGAAGACGAAGACGAGTCCGTAGCTGATGAACAGGTCGAGTCGGACGACCGGCTTCCAATCAGGTGTGCGCCACGCCTTCTCGCGGATCCAGAACGAGTAAGCGAGGATGCCGGTCGCTCCCCCGACTCCGCCGATGAGCGACATCACCGTGATGATCGAGGTGTTCGGGAACGTCGGCACGATCGTCACCGCGGCGACCTCCTGCGCGTCCTGACCCTGGAACACGGAGATCGCCAAGGCGAGGATGCCGAAGAACATGATGATTCCGAAGCCCATCATGGCCTTTTCCACGATTCCGTACCGGCCGATGCCGACAAGCGCCGCGGCGGAGAGGAGCACGACGATCGCGGTCGGCCAGAACGGCAGGACAGGGAAGATCGCCTGCAGAATCGTCGTCGTCACCGCGATGACACCGGCCCCGAAGAACAGTCCGACAAGCAGCTCTGCGATGAGGAACAGCACCGGGAACGTCCGTCCGCCGAACCGGGTGAGGTGGGAGATCAAAGACCGGTCACCACTCATCTGCAGCCGGGAAACCGCTTCGGAGAGAACGAATTTGAGGATGATGCCGACCGTGAACACCCAGATGAGCGCGAGCCCGTACTCGGCACCGGAGTTCATCGTCGTGATCATGTCCGAGGCCCCGACGCTGGCCAACGCCAGAACGATCCCCGGACCGATGAGGCGGAGCCGTCCGGTCAGTGAGGTCGGCGCCGAGGCGGCGTTCTTCGTCTGCGTCGTCGTTTCGGCGGACATAGGCGGGATGGGCTCCTTCACGTGGGTACGTCGACGGCGCCGCCGGAACCGTTGTCTCGGGGCATCGTTCGCTCAGGAGAGTATCGCCGAGGTCGTCACATTCCGGGACGGAAGTCTCAGCTCGTGGAATACTGTTGGTCCACGCTTCTGTGCTCGTTGTAGTCCATTCTAGTCGCCAGTTCTGGGACCGATCCGCAGCTTGCGCGCGTATATTCGAGGCATGTCTGAGCTGCTTGATGACGGGCCGTTCTTCCACGGCACCAAAGCGAAACTGAGTCCGGGCGATCTGCTCACCGCGGGGTATGCATCGAATTACCGCCCCGAGGTGGTCATGAACCACATCTATTTCACGGCGATCATCGACGGGGCAGGGCTCGCCGCCCAGGTCGCCGCCCTCGACGGAACGCCGCATGTCTACGAGGTCGAGCCCACCGGTGACTTCGAGGACGATCCCAACGTCACCGACAAGAAGTTCCCGGGCAATCCCACCCGGTCCTACAGAAGCACCGAACCGCTCAGGGTGATTCGCGAGGTCGACGGCTGGCCGCGTATGACCCCTGAGGAGCTGCAGACATGGCGGGACAAACTCGCGGCCCTTCTCGACGACGACAGCGCCGAGATCATCAACTGAGTCGCGGCTGCCAAAAACACAAAGCGTCCGGCTGCAACGACATGATGCTTCCTTCTGAGAGCCCGCAAAAACTCAGTCCTGCTTCGCTGCGAACACGGGGTGGTCGCTGGCGATCGAGATGCGGTTGAACGCGTTGATGAGGATCGTCGACCATTCGATCGCAGAGATCTGTTCGGTCGTCAGGTACTGCGCCACCTCAGCGGCGATCGCGTCCCGATCCTCCGTTTTGTCCAGCACGGTCAACGACTCGGCCAGGGTCAGCGCCGCGAACTCCTGATCAGTGAAGATCTCGGCCTCGTGCCAGCTCGGCAGCACATCGAGCTTGAGCTGGGAGACACCGGCCTTCCTTGCCGCCGGGGCATGGATGCTCAGGCAGGTGCGGCAGCCGTTGATCTGCGAGACCCGCGTATTCACGAGCTCGATGAGCCCGTCATCCAGGCCCGCAGCGCGTGACGCCTTCCGCGAGGCCGCGGCCGCCTGGGCCATCGCCTTGTAGTTCTCGGGGTGGATCTTGTCGATGAATGGTCGACTTGCGTTGCTCATACCCGCACTCACGCCCGTCGCTTGACGATGTCGAAATCGGCGCCCGTCGCATTGCGGAACTTACCACCTTGAGCCGCATAATCACCGCCGGACTCCTGCAGCTTCTTGACGAAGAGCGGGCAGACGGGCACGACGGTCACACCACGCTCACGGGAGTCATCGAGCGCCTCGGCGACGAGGAACTTCGACAGCCCGCGGCCGCCGAACTGCTCGTCGACGACCGTGTGATGGAAGATGCGTTCGGTCTCCGGGTCGGGACCGGGCAGGAAGAACGCGTGCCCGGCGACTGTCCCGTCGGCAACGGCGATGTCATAGGACTGACCGTCCTCGTTGAAGGTCACGGTCACCTCGGCGCCGGTTTTGTCTTCGAATGTCTTCGACATGGGTATTGCCCTTTCGCTCAGGACGGATGGTCCGGTCATCTGGTAGGACGAAAACTGACGCGGAGTTATTCCCCACACCTCACCGGTAGGGCTCGCCGGACCTCACCCTTTGGGTCCGCCCTGGACCTGCGGGGGCGGATTCCTCCGCGCTTTGATCGTGACGTCGGGCATCCTCGGTGCGGGGAGCCTGCCCATGCCATCGGCGTTCTGACCGGGCCCGCCCTTGCCGACGTATCCCTCGACGGCGCCGAAGCGATCGCCTTCGGCCTGCCATTCCTCACGGTACCTGGCGACCTCCTCGTGGGTGCGGCCGAGGAAATTCCACCACATGACGATCTCTTCGGTGAACGGTTCACCGCCGATGAGGATGAGCCGGCCGGGTTCGTCGCCGCGATTAGCGATGCGCAGTTCGTCGACGCCGATGCCCGTGTAGCCGATCGACGCGACCGGCAGATCGACGTTCTCCAGCACGATATCCCCCGAATCGACGAGGACGCCGTGCTCGAACCGCGGATCGACGGGCAGGTCGATGGTTGCGCCCGGATCGAGGCGGATCTCGGCGCCGAGCAGCGGGGTGTGCGTGTGCACCGGTGAGGATACTTCGCCGAGGCGGCCGAGGAAGACGAGCATCTCCCCGCCGTCTAGCGACACCGGCTCGGGTTCGAAATGCTCGAATTCGCGTTCGGGCTGGTGTCGGGTGGCATCGGGCAGAGCCAGCCACAGTTGGACGCCGTGCAGGGTCGTCGTGCCCTCGGTCGAGACTTCGGAATGGCAGATGCCTCGGCCTGCGGTCATAAGGTTGACCTCGCCGGGCAGGACGAGGCCCGCATTGCCGCCGGAATCGATGTGCTGGATGGCGCCTTCGAACAGCCAACTCACGGTCTGCAGACCCGTGTGCGGGTGAGGTGCGACGTCCATTCCGCCGGTGACGGAAACGTCCGCCGGGCCGTAGTGGTCGACGAAGCACCACGGGCCGATGAGGGAACGTTGACGCTGCGGCAGGGTCCGCCGCACGGTCATCGCTCGGGGTCCACCCAGCGGCACGTCGCGGGAGGTGATGATCTCGACTGGGGAACGTCCCTGCTGGTCGCAGGCGGACCCGGGCAGTCCCCCGGCCTTGCAGACGACCTGTTCGGGACGGGTCTCAACGTTGCTCATGGCCTCAGCCTAGCCTTCTTCGACAGGTGCGGGGAGGGGCGGCGGCAGGCCCCCTCGACCGCTGGCTGAGCTTTGTGAGTCAGCTACCCCACCGGGCAGATCCTGGACACGAGCTCGAAGATGTCATCCGCCTCGGCGTCGGTGACATCGGAGAATCCGGAGAAGATGATCTCCGCATTCGTCTCGGCCGCCTCGGCGCAGAGCTTCTGCCCCGCCTCGGTGAGGGCGACGAGTACCCCGCGGTGGTCTTCCGGGTCGGGCTCCTGGGTCACGAGCCCGCGCCCCTCGAGTTTGCCGAGCAGGCGGCTGAGCGCACTGCGGCTGATCACCAGACTGCGCAGCAGGTCGCGCTGCCTGACCTGCGCCGAAGTCGACGCGTTGATGAGCACATCGAATTCGTTGGCGCTGAGCCCATGTCGGGTCCGGAACTCGTATTCGAACCGCGTCATGAAGTCCTGATACTTCTCCATCATCAGGCGCCAGGCCGCGATCTTGATCGGGCCGTTCTGCCTGATCATGCTGCTGACGGGAGTCGTCTCTTCCATCTGCCTGTCTCTCCCTCACGAACTGCCATCCGATGTGTCGGCCGGCACTTTTGTTGCACCGTCAACAAAATCGTAGTTCAATGTTGTACCTGGCCTTGAGTTAACAGGCCACGTCGACGATCCCCTCGTCGAAGTACCGGAGCATCCCCCACGAACCCCCGGTGAGCACGGATGAAAACGGTCTCCCCACGACCCTTCATCACGCGCCGGGGGTATCGTATTGCCACCTGCGCCTGAAGCTGACCTCGCAGGCGAAACGCCTGCACCGAACGGCGAAGCGGCGCTCGGCCCAGCGGTCGGTTCAGATCTCCCGCAGATGCAGCCTCCCCTGACGTCTGGCCATGAACATCGCCACGCCGATTGCGGCGAGTGCCGCGACTGCGCCGATGAGGTCGAGCACATAGTCGGGAGTGACCAGACCGATCGCTCCGAGCGCCAGTACGATGCGCAGCCAGATCGGCAGCGGAACGAACAGGTGCCCTTCGGCAGCGACCGCGAGCAGCGCGACCCCGATGAGCAGAATGACTGCGGCCCTCACCGTGTCCGCCGCGGTGCCGTCAAGCATGAGCAGCTCGGGTTGATAGACGAAGACGAAGGGCACGATGATCCCGCCGAGCGCCAGACGCATCGCGAGGAAACCTGTCCGCATCGGACTGCCGCCCGAGAGGCCGGCCGCCGCGAAGGCTGCCAGTGCCACTGGCGGGGTGATATTGGCGAAGAGCCCGAAGTAGAAGACGAAGAGATGCGCAGCCAGGGGCGCAACGTCGAGCTGGACAAGTGCGGGTGCTGCCATCGTGGCGACGATGATGTATGCCGGAATCGACGGCAAGCCCATTCCGAGGATGATGCAGGCGACGGCGGTCATCAGGAGGGTCGGCAGGAGGAGACCACCGCCGATGGTGACGATGGTCCCGGCCAGCTTGACGCCGAAGCCGGTCTGCGTGGCGACGCCGACAATGATGCCCACACAGGCACAGGCCACCGCCACGGA
Organism: Brevibacterium sp. LAARM3_SD1; assembly: GCF_057364765.1. Lineage (NCBI taxonomy): Bacteria > Bacillati > Actinomycetota > Actinomycetes > Micrococcales > Brevibacteriaceae > Brevibacterium > Brevibacterium sp. LAARM3_SD1. Next base: position 135,725 of record NZ_JBNFOL010000007.1, read on the forward strand.
CACCGCGGTCAGCGCCCCGTCGCGCAGGGCGTGGACGATGTCGAGCAGCGACATCCGGGTGCTCTTGCGCACCATCGCCGCCGCGATCGTGACGAAGATCGTCGTCACTGCGGCGAAGAGGATCGTCGTCCCGGAGAAGAAGAGCATGTAGAGCAGGAACAGCAGCGGCAGCAGCAGGTGCCCCCGTTCCTTGATCACGTCCATCACTGCCGGCAGGTTCTCTCTGCTGATGCCGCGCAGCCCCTGACTCGTGGCACGCAGGTGGACCTGGATGAGGATGCCGAGGTAGTAGAGCACGGCCGGGATGATGGCGACGAGGACGATCTGCGTGTACGGAATTCCGAGAGTCTCGGCCATGATGAAAGCCGCAGCGCCCATGATCGGCGGCATGATCTGACCACCCACCGAGGCGGCCGATTCGACAGCACCGGCGAAGTTGCGCTGGTACCCCACCCGTTTCATCATCGGGATCGTGAAGGCGCCGGTGGTGACGACATTGGCGATCGCCGAGCCGTTGATCGACCCGAGGAATCCGGAGGCAAGCACCGCGACCTTCGCCGGACCGCCGCGCGCCTGTCCGGCCAGGGCCATGGCGATGTCATTGAAGAACTGCCCCATCCCCGACTTCTGCAGGATGGCGCCGAAGAGGATGAACAGGAAGATGTAGGTCGAGGACACGCCGATGGCCGTGGAGAAGATGCCTTCGGTGGACTCGTACATGAAGGTCACGATCCGGTCGAGGTCATAGCCGCGGTGTCGGAAGAGTCCGGGCATCGACCGGCCGTAATAGTCGTAGACGATGAAGAGCACGGCGAGGATCGGCAGGATCAGACCGGTGACCCGTCGAGCGGCCTCGAGGACGAGGACGAGACAGATGACGGAGAAGACGACGTCGATGGTCTCGAATCGGCCGCCGCTGACGGTCAGGCGATCGAAGACCACGGCGAGGTAGACGGCGATGGCGATGGAGCCGGCGATGCACAGCCAATCGAACCACGGCGGGGTCGATCGCGTCTCGCGGAGGCGGAAGCGCTGAACGGCAAAGCAGAGGACGAGGATCGCGCCGACGTGGATGCCGCGATGAACCAGGGTCGGCGGCCCTCCGAAGAGGGCGTAGTAGATCTGGTAGAGGGAGAGGCCGACAGCGAATACGGTCAGCGGCAGCGCCCACTTCGTTGACCAGATGTCGCGTGTGCGCGATTCGCGATCGTACTTCTCCACCGTTTCGATCGACTCCGGGGGCGGAGCATCGGTGGGCAATGAGTTCGTCATAGTATTCAGTCTCCGATCAGGATCATCTCGGCGCGGACATGGTGGCCGATCTCCCGAGTCGGCAGCAGGAGTTCGCCGTTGAAGTAGATCCGGTGGTGGACGCGGTGTGAGTGGATCCAGCGCACTGCGGGGAAGCGCTCATCGAGGCCGCAGAGCCGGACCATGTCGCCGTCGAGCTCGGTCTGCGGGGCCTCGAACGGGGTACCCGCACCCATCAGCGACAGTTCGGTGCAGTCGAGGACGAGCTCGTCGCCGTCGGCCCGGTAGTACTCCCACCAGGGGGTCTTGTCGACCGAGTGCATCCACGTCATCGCCACCTCGTCGTCGCCGTCGATGGGCACCGACCGATACACCTGGTCACCCGGTTCCTGCTGTCGGATGACCAGCCGCCTCGGTGCGGGACCGGACATCGACGTCGGAACGGCGATGCCCAGCCCCACCGTGGTGGCGAGCGTAAGAGCCGCCCGGCGGGTCAGGCTCGAAATGGCTCAGCCCTGTTCGTCGAAGTACTTCTTCGCGCCGGGGGCGAGTTCGCTCACGGGCACGTCCTGCGCGTTGTCCACGGTGATGTCCTTCGCCGCGCTGTGCGAGCTCTGGACCTTGTCGATGTTGTCGAACAGGGTCTTCGTGATGTCATAGACGGCGTCCTCGCTGAGCGAGGGGCTGACCACAAGGAGGTTGGGGATCGTCAGGGTCTGCGCGGCTTCGCTGTCGCCGTAGGTCCCGGCTGGGACCTCGCCTTCGCCGAAGTAGTCGTATTCGGACAGCAGCTTCTCCCGTCCGTCGCCGGTGAATGGGACAACCTTGACGTCGTCGCTGGTCGCGAGGTCGGTGACCGCAGAGTTCGGCAGACCGCTGGTGACGAATGCGGCGTCGAGCTGACCGTTGCGCATCTGGTCGATCGCCTCGGCGTAGGGCAGGTAGTCGGCGCTGAAGTCGTCGTAGCTGAGCCCGTAGGCGTCGACGACGGTGCGGGCGTTGAGTTCGACGCCGGAGTTCTGATCGCCGACGGAGACCGACTTGCCCTTGATGTCCTCGATCGAGTCGATGCCCGAGCCTTCGATGGTCACAAGCTGGACGTACTGGTCGTAGAGGTTGGCGACGACGGGCAGGGAGTCGATCTGTTTGCCCTCGAACGCACCTTCCCCTGCCAGGGCCTGGTCGACCGCGTCGCCCTGGGTGAAGGCGAGTTCCGCTCCACCGTCCTGGATGAGGGTGAGGTTCTCCACCGAGGCGCCCGTCGACTGCACGGAGGTGTCGGCGCCGAGTTCGTCGGCGAGGATCTCCGACATCGTGGCTCCGACCTGGTAGTACACGCCCGAGGAGCCGCCGGTGGCGATCGTGATGAAGTCGGCGCTCTGTTCGCCTTCCTCACCGCCTCCACCTCCGCCGCCTCCGCAGGCGGTGGCGAGCAGTGTCAGGGCCGCGATTCCGGCGGCTGCGGCGAGGGTGCGGGGTCGGCGAAGAGTGCGCGTCATTGTGTTCTCCTTCGAAACCTGATGATCAGGTGAGTGTTGCGTGAGCAATACCTACGTACTGCACCCTAGAGGAACACCGTGACCATCGCCACAGCCGACCACTGCGCAGGACGGATTGTGATCAATCCGTTTTCCACCGCCGAGGCGGTCCGACGTTCGCTGCCAGACCGCAGGGATCCCGCCGGCCGCGACGGATGCCGTCCCCCGCCGAGGCGGTCCGACGCTCAGTCCCGCGGGATCCGTTTCCGCCACGGCCACCACACGGCTCGTCCGATGTCGTGGACGAGGGCCGGGACGACGAGAGAACGCACGAGGATCGCGTCGAGGAGGACGCCGAAGGTGACGATGAAGGCGAGCTGGACGAGGAACATCACCGGGATGACGGCGAGAGCGGCGAAGGTCGCCGCGAGCACGATCCCCGCCGAGGTGATCACCCCGCCCGTGGCGACGAGCCCGGAGAGCACTCCCCGCCGGGTGCCCAGGTGCAGAGACTCCTCGCGCACCCGGGACATGAGGAAGATGTTGTAGTCGATGCCCAGCGCCACGAGGAAGACGAACGCGTACAGCGGCACCGAGGGGTCGGCGCCGTCGAAGCCGATGAGGTGGTTGAAGACCAGCGCCGAGACCCCGAGCGCCGTACCGAAGGACAGCACCGTCAGCGCCACGAGCAGGAGCGGGGCCAGCAGCGAGCGCAGCAGGAGGATGAGGATGACGGTGATGACGAGGAGGATGAGCGGGATCGCCAGGGTCCGGTCCGCCTCGGCGGTGGTGTTCGTGTCGAGGTCGACGGCGGTCTCGCCGCCGACGAGGGCCCCGGCGTCGATGTCGTGGACGGCCTCGCGGATGTCGGTCACGGTGGTCTCGGCGGCCAGGGAGTCGGCAGCGTCGGTGAGCGTGGCCTCGAGGAGGACGGCACCGTCGACCTCGGTGGGTGCGGGGGTGGCCTGAGACCCCGAGGAGGCCTGCGGCTGGCCGCCGCGGGGGGCTTCGAGTTCGCCGTCGGCGTTGATGGCCAGGGTTCCGCTCGGGGAGTCCACGGCGGTGACCGACAGGGATTCGACCCCGTCGAGGTCGCCGATGGCCCGTGCGGCGTCTTCGAGGTCGTCGGCGGCGACGACGATCTGCGTCGGTGAGCCGGAGCCTCCGGGGAAGTGCTCGGCGAGCACGTCCTGACCGTCGCGGGCCTCGGACTGGCCGAGGACGAATTCGGACTGGGCGACTCCGGAGGCCTTGAACTGCGGGGCGGCGAGCAGCGGCAGCGCGAGGACGATGACGAGTCCGATCCAGATCGTGCGCGGACGCTTCGCGACCGCCTCGGCGATTCTCGCCCACAGCCCGCGTTTGGTCGGATTCGACGGACGCGGCGGGAAGGGCCAGAAGACGGCGCGGCCGATGGTCATGAGTGCGGCGGGCAGGAACGTCAGTGCCGCGAGCATCGCCACAACGATGCCGATCGCCGCGACCGGGCCGAGTGCGCGCGTCGACGCGAGGTCGGTGAGCAGGAGGACCAGGAGGCCGGCGATGACGGTGCCTCCGGAGGCCGCGATCGGTTCGAGCACACCCTTGAGGGCGCTCAGTCCCGCACGGACACGGTCGGGTTCGGTACGCAGGGCGTCGCGGAAGCGCGCGACGACGAGGAGGGAGTAGTCGGTGGTGGCACCGACGACGAGGATGAAGAGGATCCCCTGGACCTGCCCGTTGATGAGGAGGATGCCGGCATCGGCGAGGTGCCAGATGACGAAGATCGAGGCGGACAGAGCGGCCAGGGAGGTGAAGAGGACGATGATCGGCAGCAGCGGCGAGCGGTAGACGATGACGAGGATGACGAAGACGGCGATGAGCGCGACGAGCAGCAGGATCCCGTCGATGCCGGCGAAGGCTTCGGTGAGGTCGGCGGCGAACCCGGCCGGTCCGGTGACATAGACGTCCGCGACCGTGGTGGGGGTGGCGACGTTGCCGGACTCATCCGGCGTCGCATCGGCGGCATTCGCGGTCGGGAAGGTGTTGGCGATGACGTCTCTGATCTTCTCGACGTCATCGGCGGTGGTGTCGGAGGAGACGGGGAGGATGAGTTGGAGGGCGTCGCCGTCGTCCGAGGGGATGACCGGTGAGGCGTCGGCGGCAAGCAGACCGTCGTCGTCGAGTTCCTTCGCCATATCGTCGAGGGCCACGGAGTCGTCGTCGGTGAGGCCGTCCGTGTTCTCGAGAACGACGATGGCCGGAACGTAGTCGAGGTCGCTGAACTTCTCGATCTGCTCCTGAGCGCGCGTGGACTCCGCGGATTCGGGAAGGAAGGACGAGCGGTCGTTCGTGGCGACCTCGGAGATCTTGCCGAAATACGGGCCCCCGACACCGGAGATGCCGACCCACGCGATGAGGAGGACGGCACAGAGAGCCAGCAGTGCCCCACGTCCGCGGACGGGACCTGTGGGGTGCGGTTTGGGCGCGGCAGCTGTGTCGGCGCCGTTTACGTCGTCACCGGCGGGACCCCCTCGGCGAGGGTCGGGGTTCGGCGGCGTCGAGGTCAGAAGGTGACGGGGCATGGTCTCAGGTTACGCGTGTTCGGCCGTATCGAGGCATTGCAGAGCGAGGACGATCTCCGCCGCGGCCCGTGGATCGGTGAGGCGTGCGCCCAATACCTTCTCGATCTGCCCGATTCGATAACGCACAGTGTTCTCGTGCACATGCAGCCGAGCGGCAGCCTCAGAAATGTTTCCGCCGCTGTCCACGTATGTGCGCAGTGTGGTGGAAGTTTCGGGCTTGGTCACTATCGGGTTGAGGAAAGCAGCGACGAGCCGACGGTCGAAACGCGAGCTCATGCGCGCCGCGGCCCATTCGATCGGGCGCATTCGGTCGACGAACGCGAACTTCGTACCTCGCACTGAGCCGAGTGCCACATTCGCCGTCTGCAGCATCTCCGGCACCTGGCTCAGTGCAGTGAAGAGACCAGATACTCCGACGCCGAGAAGACCTGGAGTATCCAGGCGGCCCTCGATATCGAAGTCCCCCGAGCACACCACGGTCTGGTCGATCGCCGATGCTCCATACCCAGATTCCCTGATGACGAGTCCGCCTCCAGGAGGCAGAGCCGGTCGCGCTGACTCGGAGTCCGCAGTGTCGAGACGAATCCGCACGGCTCGAATCGGCTCGTAGGCGACGAATCCGAAGCTCTCGAGGAGCCGCCACAGCGCCGGTTCACGTCCCGGTGAGACTCCAGCTTCCAGATCCCGCAGAACTCGGACCGATTCCTCCCGCCGATTGCTGATCGAGAACGATTCGAAGCCCTCGAAAGCCCGCAATAACTTGGACAAGACGTCGAGGATCCGCCCACCGGCTGCGCCGTCCTCTCTTTCCACCAACTCATCATCGTGCACTGCGACGACAATGATGTGGTTACGACTGCGAAGACGAACGGCCTGAGCGTGAACGTGCCAGCGTCCGATTGTTGCTGCCTTCGGTTCGCCCCACCGTGCACTGTCAGCGTCCGTGACGACTTCATCGTGTATCCACTGAGAGATGAGATGAGTCGGCGCCGAACCGACCGATCGGACGACCTCTCCGAGCTCGTTGACGACGAGTCCCGCACCTCTGCAGATTCTCGCGGCACGCAGAAGGGTCGACTCGAGGGGATCTGCGGAGTTGAGACCGCTCATCAGCTCGTCGAAGATCTGCTCTCGGGTCAGCGAATTTCGGTTCGAACACATCTGCGTCTCTCCTTGGCGTCGCCATTGCCGACACACCGGCGGGCCGGCTTCCAGCAACGATGATGAGCTTTTGTGATTTTCACAAATCCTACTGATTCTTCCTTCGTCTGCTCCATTGACCTGCCAGTGCGCCGAAAGCCAGTCTATGGAGAACACCTCAATCAAAGGAGATGACCGTGGCAGATCTACGCGTCGCAGTCGACGTCGGCGGAACGTTCACCGACATCTGCGTTTTCGACGAATCCACCCAGAAGATGAGGGTGACGAAAGTACCTTCGACTCCGGACAACCCGATGGAGGCCGTTCTCAACGGAGTGAAGCGAGCGAACATCGACCTCAGTCAGGTTGAACTCTTCTCGCACGGAACGACCGTGGCGACCAACGCGCTCATCACTCGTAGATTTCCCAAATCGGCGATGGTGACGACCAAAGGATTCCGCGATGTCATCGAGATCCGTGATGGCACGAAGGACGACCTGTGGGACGCGTACTCAGACGTCTCCGGTCCATACATTCGTCGCCGCGATCGATTCGAAGTCACAGAACGCGTCGACTACGCCGGCAATATCGTCACCGAACTCGATGAAGATGAGGCCCGGAAGCTCGGGCGGCTGCTGAAGAAGCGCGGAGCGACGACCATCGCCGTCTGCTTCGTCAATTCTTATGCGAACTCCGCAAATGAGATCCGGATGCGAGAGATCCTCGCCGAGGAGCTGCCCGAGGCCAGCATCTCGACGTCGGCGGAAGTGCTGCCGGAGATCTTTGAGCACAACCGATTCAACACGACGGTTGCCAATGCCGTGCTCGGACCGCTGGTGTCCGGCTACGTCGAGCAGCTCGACAGCAGCCTGACCGACGACGGCTATGCCGGAGAACTGCTGCTGCTCCACTCCGGAGGCGGTTCGATGACATCGGAAATGGTCAAGAAATTTCCTGTCAGACTGGCGGCTTCGGGGATCGCCGCAGGAGCCATAGCCGCCCAGCACGTCGCCGAGCAGTGTGGGTACGACAATGCTGTCGGACTGGACATGGGCGGCACCTCGACAGACATCTCGCTCATCGCAGATGGTGAGCTGCGGGAGACGAACGAGTGGGAAGTCGAATACGGTCACCCCATCGTCTTCCCCAGCATCGAGGTGCTCACAATCGGAGCAGGCGGAGGATCGCTGGCACACATCGACATTGCCGGCTCACTGCGAAACGGCCCTCAGTCAGCGGGTGCCGACCCGGGTCCTGTCTGCTATCGACGAGGCGGGGAGGAACCGACGAACACAGATGCGAACCTCTGGCTCAACCGGCTGGGCACCGATCTCGCTGACGGCGAGATGACTCTGGACCGCGACAGCTCTCAGGCGGCAATCAAGGAGAAGATCGCCGACCCGCTCGGGCTCGACATCGACACCGCAGCCGAATCCATCGTCAAGGTCGCTAATGCAAACATGGCCGATGCGGTCCGTCTCGTGTCCATCCGCCGAGGCCTCGATCCGCGAGATTTCGCGCTCATCGCCTTCGGCGGAGCGGGCGCCCTGCACGGAGCGGATGTGGCTCGCGAACTCAACATCCCCTCGGTCATCGTCCCGCCCAGCCCGGGAGTCACCTCGGCGCTGGGATGCCTCCTCGTCGACATTCAGCACGACCTGTCGCAGATGTTCACCGGCGTCGCGGACTCCGCTGATGCCGAATCCGTCGAACAGCACTTCCGTGAGCTCGAGCTCGAAGGTCGAGATCGGCTGCGACATGAGAAGGTCCCTGACGAAGACGCGGTCTTCGAACGCGGGATCTCGATGCGCTATCACGGCCAGTGGAGGTCTTTGCAGGTGAAGATGGGATCGGGACCGAACGCTCTGCGCGAGGCCGTCCAGCTCTTCCACGAGGAACACGAGAAACAGTACGCCTTCCGGCAGGACGACACCCCCGTCGAGATCTATCAGCTGCATCTCAAAGCGCTCGGCAGAACGCCGAAACCGACCTTCAAACCGACTCCGGTCAGCAGCAAGGAGCCCGGAGAGCCGATCGAGGTCCGCGATGTCTACTTCGACGGTCAGTGGCATGCGACGCCGGTCTACCAGCGCGAGAACCTGCCGTCGGGCGCGGCGTTCATCGGACCGGCGATTCTCAACCAGATCGATTCGACGACTGTCATCCCGCCGAATTCCTCGGCTGTGATCGACGAATGGTTCAACATCCGCATCGCACTGAACTCCGAGGCAGGCGAGCCGGCGCTGGCTTCCGCCTCCGAGAAAACGACACAGAACGGCCTGTGAGGAGAAACCCATGACCACAACTACGGAACAGTCGACGTCCACTCTCGACCCGGTGACCTTCGAAGTGCTGAAGAACGCCTTCGCCACCAGCGTCGACCTCATGAGCGAGCAGATCCTGCGGACCTGCTATTCGTTTGTCATCTATTCCCGCGACTTCTCGTCAGCTCTCTGCGACCGCTACGGAAACACCGTCATGCAGGGCAGTGCTGACATCGCCGTTCACGTCGGCACCCTGCATTTCCAGTGCAAGGCCGTCATGAAGGAGTTCGGTGACGACATCAACCCCGGCGACGTCTTCCTCATCAACGACCCCTACCGCGGCGGCACGCACTTCAACGATGTCAGCTTCATCCGTCCGATCTTCGCGGACGACGAGATCATCGGCTTCGCGCAGAACAAGGGGCATTGGGCCGATATCGGTGGATCCGTACCCGGCTCGTTCGATGTCTCGGCCAGTGAGCACTTCGGTGAGGGACTGCGCATCACCCCGTTGCGAGTGTGGCACAAGGGCCGGTTCCTCCACGATGTCGCGCAGCTGCTCGTATCGAACACTCGCGCTCCGGACCAGGCGCTCGGTGATCTCAACGCCCAGGCCGAAGCCACTGCCGTATGCGAACGTGAAGTGCTCCGCCTCGTCGACAAATATTCGAAGGACACGGTCCTCGACGCGATGCAGGAGACGCAGGACTATGTCTGCCGCACGGTCCTCGCCGGCCTCGGCGACCTGCCGAAGGGCGAGTGGGAGACCGTCGACTTCCTCGACGGCGACCCCGCCAAGGGTGAGGGTCTGGCTCCGATCCGGGTGAAGCTCACCCTCGACGGAACAGGCATCCACTACGACCTGACCGGCTCCGCCGAGGCGGTCTCAACCTTCCTCAACTCCGGCTATGGGACGACGTTCTCGGCGATCTACGCAGGGACGAAGACGTTCTTCCCGGAGGTACCTCTCAACTCTGGCTTCTATCAGGCGGTGACCGCGGAAATCGGGGAAGAGGGAACTGTCGTCAATGCGGGCTGGCCCCATGCGGTGACTGGGTTCTGCTCGGGGCCGTACGAGAAGGTCATGAACGCGATCTTCGAATTGTGGTCCCACATCATGCCCGAACGCGCGATGGCGTGTGCATTCAACCTCGAGTATCTGCTCGTCGGTGGGCATGATGCCAGGACCGAATCGAGCCCGTACTTCATGTGGTACGACTGGATGGCAGGCGGCTGGGGCGGCCGGTCGACGAAGGACGGCTCCTCCGCGACGTCTCCGGTCTTCGGTACTGGGCTTGCGGTCCAACCAGTTGAAGGTCAAGAGCGACTGACTCCCGTTGTCACCACTCAGCACTCGATCAACATCGATTCCGGAGGTCCCGGCAGGTTCCGCGGTGGTTGCGGCGTGAATAAGGGCGGCATCCTCACCGATGCGACCGGTGCAGTGATGAGCTACTGCTGCGACCGCGGGCGGTCGACGACGTGGGGCATCAATGGCGGACTGCCGTCGATCCCCCATGGAGTCTGGCTCAATCCTTCGTCAGAGAACCCGCGCTACTTGGGTGCCACGTTCTCAAATGTAGCCATCAGCCCCGGTGACACGTTCGAACGCCCCAGCGCCGGAGGCGGCGGCTTCGGGGACCCGCTCGAGCGGACCACCGCCGAGGTGCTCGAGGACGTCATCGACGGTTATGTCTCCATCGACCGTGCGACCAAGGACTATGGCGTGGTCGTCCGTGAGATCGATGCCGAACTCGATGAATACGAGATCGACGAGGCCGCGACAGCGAAGGAACGGGAACGGATCCGCGCCGAACGTAAGTCCTGGCTTGAGGCCGACCCCGCCGAGGTGGCCCGCCGTTACCGCGACGGCGAGATCACCGTCCACGACGTCATCCGCCAGTACGGTGTCGTCCTCGACTGGGGCACCGGTGAACTGCTCGAGAAGTCAACGGGACAGTTCCGCGACAGCATGCGGGCTCGGTCCGCTTCGTTCTGGAGCTGATGCCCCCTACTGAAAGAGCGCCCCGCGATTCGATATAGAATCGCGGGGCGCTCTTTCGCGCGCCGACCTACTTTGCCCTCTGAATGTCCCTTTGCGTTTGATTTCAAATCCTATAGGATCTATGAAAGAGGAATCAGTTCGAGGGGGAACTCGTGACCCGATTATTCAATGACCCGGATGACTTCGTCTCTGATATGTCGCGCGGCTTCGCACTCGCCTCATCCCGGTGGGTGCGTGCAGTCAACGGCGGCGTCGTACGTTCAACGAAGAGCCGTAACCCGACGGTCTCTCTCGTCATCGGCGGCGGAAGTGGCCACTTCCCTGCCTTCTCGGGCCTCGTCGGCCCTGGATTGGCGCACGGGACCGCCATGGGCAACGTATTTGCGTCCCCGTCAACGAAACAGATCATGTCGGTGGCCCGGAGTTGCGACCAGGGACGCGGCGTCCTTTTCAGTTACGGCAATTATGCGGGCGACGTCCTCAACTTCGACCAGGCTCAGCAGCAATTGCGCGCCGAAGGCATCGACACTCGCACGGTTGTGGTCACCGATGACATCTTCAGCGCGTCCCGAGACGAGATCGACAAACGCCGAGGCATCGCCGGAGATCTCGTCGTATTCAAAATTGCTGGCGCCTCTGCGGAAGCCGGTCTCGAGCTGAGCGAGGTCGAACGACTTGCCCGAGCCGCCAATGACCGTACTCGGTCGATCGGAGTCGCATTCTCCGGGTGCACTCTCCCCGGCGCCGATGAGCCGCTCTTCACCGTTCCCGAAGGAAGCATGGCCGTCGGACTCGGCATCCACGGAGAACCCGGCATCGACGAAGTTCCACTCCCCTCAGCGATACAGCTAGCCGAGCTCCTCGTGTCACGCCTCCTCGACGAGGCACCCGACTCATCTCGAAGGGTCGTCCCCATCCTCAACGGTTTGGGCACCGTCAAGTACGAGGAGCTCTACCTTCTCTACGGCCTCATCGACCCCTTGCTGAGGGACGCCGGCTACGAACTCGTCGATCCAGAAGTCGGTGAGTTCTGTACTAGCTTCGACATGGCGGGACTTTCGCTGACTCTCCTCTGGCTCGATGATGAACTCGAACAGTTGTGGGAGGCACCCTGTTCTTCGGCCGCCTTCACTCGCGGCGAACTCGGAGGTCTCCATCACCCACCGGAATTCGCAAAGCAAGAGATTCCAAGCGACAGCGATTCAAATTTCACATCGATGTCTGCACCGACACCTGCGTCGACGGCATCTAAGCGGCTCGGCAGAGAGATCTCCGCCATGATCGCTCAGATCGCGGCTGTCCTCGACCGTGCGGCTGGCGAACTCGGCCGCCTCGATAGCGTCGCCGGCGATGGTGACCACGGGATCGGCATGCAACGCGGGTCGAAAGCCGCAGCACGCGCCGCAACCGAGGCCGCGAACAGCGGCTCCGGCTCAGTTGGAGTGATCCGCGCAGCCGGCGATGCCTGGGCCGATGTCGGCGGCGGCACTTCCGGAGCCATTTGGGGACGGATCATCTCCGCACTCGCCGAGGGGTTCGCAGGAAACGGTTGCCCTGACCCCACAGAGATCTCTGCCGCTCTCACGTCAGCGGTCAGTGAAGTCCGCTCATTCGGAGGAGTCGATGTCGGAGACAAAACGCTGCTGGATGCCCTCGCGCCATTGGCGACTGAGTTCTCACGAATCATCGGATCCGGCAATAACGAGCCTCCGAGTTCGGCGTTCATTCAAGCAACCTCTAGCGCCGCACATGCTGCCACTCGAGCGGCCCAGGCCACCGCGGAACTCGTCCCCAAACGCGGTCGGGCCCGCGCACATGGAGATCGAAGCGTCGGCACACCGGACCCTGGGGCGATCTCCTTGGCGATGATCGCCGAGTGCGTTGCGGACCAACTGACCTCTCACACGACTTCCAATTCAACGCCCACCACTGACAACTTCACCACTTCCGATAGCACTGACCGAAAGGCGGCCCGATCATGACTCTGCGAGTAGTCGTCGGATCCGACGATGCTGGATTCGATTACAAGGAAGTCATCAAATCCGACCTGGGAGATGACCAACGCGTCACATCTGTGATTGACGTCGGGGTGGACTCTCAGTCGCATACCTTCTATCCGTCCATCGCGACGACCGCAGCAGAGATGGTCGCCCGGGGAGACGCCGATCGCGCAATCCTCATCTGCGGGACTGGGCTCGGCGTGGCGATCGCAGCTAACAAAGTCAAAGGCATTCGAGCGGCCACGGCACACGATTCGTTCAGCGCCGAACGCTCCGTCCTGTCCAATGATGCGCAGATCCTCTGCATGGGCCAACGCGTCATAGGTCTCGAACTCGCCCGTCGACTAGCTCGGGAGTGGATCGGTTACACGTTTGATCCGGCGAGCGCATCGAACGACAAAGTGGCACAGATCAGCGCCTACGAGTCCCGCTGACCCATGGTCGACACGACTGAGACTCCGCCACTGTCTCCCCTCCCCGACTGGCTCATCGGAACCAGCCTCAAGATGTACATGACGCACGCCCAGACAATGGGCTGGGCCACCACGGTCAACAAGCTCACTCACGCCCACCCGGCGGTTGCCTCGGGGGCAGCAGGGCTCGTCCTCCTCCCTCAGTTTCCATCGATTCCAGCCTGTCTCGACCTTGTCGGGCCCCTCCAGATCGGCGCCCAGAACCTCTCAGCCGAAGACGCCGGCGCATGGACGGGAGAGGTCTCCGGGGCCGTACTCGCCGAATTGGGCTGCCGATACGTCGAGGTCGGCCATGCAGAACGCCGCCGCCACTTCCACGAGACCGAGGACATCGTCCGAGCGAAGACCGCCGCGGCATTGCGGCACGGATTGTTTCCGATCCTGTGTGTAGGAGAGGAGTCCGAAGGTTCCCCTGAATCTGCCGCCACGGAGGTAGTCGCCCAGATCCGCTCGGCGCTGACCTCCTCCAGCGACTCCCCGCCTCATGCCGCCGCCGTCATCGCCTATGAGCCGATATGGGCGATCGGTGCACGGCAACCCGCCTCCCCTGATCACATCACCGCAGTATGCAGAGCCGTCCGCTCCCACATCCACACCGACTTCCCGGCTCTCGACTTCCGTATTATCTATGGCGGCAGTGCAGGACCGGGCATCCTCAGCGAACTCGGCTCGGCAGTCGACGGACTCTTCCTAGGCCGCTTCGCTCACGATCCCGATTCACTGTCGAGAATCCTCGATGAACTCGCCGATGTCATTATGCTGAAATCATGAATGCACAGCCTTCAACCCCGCACGCTGACATCGAACGTCGAGGGCTCCGCGACCTCGTCTACGAGCGCATCCTCGAGATCCTCCTCACGGGTGAGATCTCACCGGGCGAAAGGGTGTCCATCGACGGGTTGGCCAGGCAACTCAACGTCTCTCCAACCCCCGTGAGAGAAGCCCTGGTCGACCTCGAACGAACCGGCCTCGTCGTTCGCGAAGCCCTGCGCGGATACCGCGTCTCACCTCCGTTGGATCGCGAACAGCTGGAGGAGCTCTTCATCGCCCGCGAGACAGTGGAGACCGCCGCAACGAAATTGGCGACACCAGCCGACGACGAGCTGCTCCGCTCTCTAGAAGAAGCCCACACCGCTCACGAAGCGGCAGGGGCGAAAGTACGCGAGACCGCAGAGCACGGCCCCCAGTCCTCCGAAAGTCCCGAAGAGGCGCAGCGGATCCGGGTGGGTGCGGCACAGGAATACTTCGCCCGGGACCGAGACTTTCACGACAGAATCCTCGAACGCTGCGGTAACCGCTACCTGGTCAAGATGTCGCAGGACCTCGGTGCTCAGGTGCATCGCCTCCGACAGGCTTTGCCACACGGTATCACCGATGTCGACGAAGCCCTGTCCGAACATCGAGCGATCATCGAGGCCTTCGCGTCGCCGGACCCCACAGCGCCGGAAGCGGCTATGCGCCACCACGTCAGAATGGTCGCCCACCGAGCGCTCGTCGAAGACCCTCCGCTGCCCTCTCCCGACAACCATGAGGACCCATGACTCCAACCGAGCACACTATTGCCTGCTGCATGCACGGCTTCTCCCCAACTGACCGCAACGGACGGTCACTGACTGCAGCCGAGCCCGAGGCCTGGGCCACAATCTTCTCCACACTGGCCAGTCTCGAATTCACAGCGCTTGAAATCGCCGACAGCCATATCCGTCCGGCCGACCTCACTCCCGAGAGGCGCGACGTCCTCAAGCATCTCGCCGCATCGGCGGGAGTCGAACTCACCGCCGTCCATGTCCAACGCCAGTCGATCATCGAACCCGACCGCGGAGAGGCGAACCTCGAATACGCCCACCGTACGATCGATGCCGCAGCGGAGCTCGGGTGTCAGGTCTTCTCCACTGGACTCCACCAGCCCTTCTCCTCGGCCCAACGCAAGGCTTTGTGGTTCTGGACGGCAAGAGGCTGGGAAGACCCCGCCGACCCTGACGTCCGGGCACTTGCTGTGCACCGCCTGCGGGAGCTGGGCAGGCACGCCGCCGAGGTGGGATTGCCGATGTCATTGGAGATGTACGAAGACACCTACCTGGGAACAGCTGAATCCGCGGTCCGTCTCATCGAGGAGATCGGACTCGACAATGTCGGCCTCAACCCCGACATCGGCAATCTCATCCGCCTGCACCGTCCCATCGACGACTGGCGAGAGATGCACGAAATCGCTCTGCCCTATGCGAACTACTGGCACATGAAGAACTATCAGCGCGATGAAGCGGCTGACGCCTCCTGGTTCACGTCTCACCCGACCACTCTGCAGAACGGACTCATCGACTACCGGGCAATGGTCGCCCGGGCCCTGGAGCTCGGCTTCGGCGGCCCTTTCCTCATGGAACAGTACGGAGGCGACAGCCTCGGCGTCTGCGCCGAGAACAGAACCTATCTCAGCGGACTACTCACCCGCGCCCAACCGACGAAAGGCCTGACCACTTCATGACATCCACATCTCCTGAATCACGATCTCCGCTCTCACTGGGCGCGCCCTTCCCCACTGAGCGCACGGCAGTCCTCACCGGCGTTGGCAGTACCAACGGAATCGGCCGACACACCGCTCACCGCCTTGCCCAATCCGGTTGGAACCTCGGACTCATCGCCCGCCGCGACGATCAAGCTCGTGACCTTGCCGGTGAGATAGCGAAAACGTACGGCGTCGCAGCAGTCGGCATGGGTGCCGATGTCACCAAATCCGAGGACATCGCCGAGGCGGCCGCCGCCTTCGAATCGAATCTGCCCCAAATCGTAGCCTTGGCGAACTTCGCCGGCGTCTCGTCGTCGGTGACCTACTTCGAGATCACAGAGGAGGAGTGGGCACGGGTGATGACGAACAATCTCACATCGACTCACTTGGTCACACAGACATTCGGACGCATCATGGCAAAGAACGGTCTGGGTCGGATCGTCGGGCTGTCTTCTGTCACAGCGCAGAAGGGTGGAGGAACATTTTCCAAGACGGCTTATGCCGCAGCCAAAGCGGGGATTGTCGGACTCATGCGCGGCGTCGCCCTAGAGCTCGGTCCGCACGGGGTGACGGCGAATTCCGTATCTCCCGGTCCGGTCGACACCGACATTATGGGCGGACCACTCGACGACGAACGCCGTGAGGCGATGGGAGCGGTGACCGCGTTGGGTCGCATCTCAGTGCCAGACGACGTCTCCGCCACTGTTGAGTTCCTTTTCAGCGAAGGTGCTGGGCACATCACAGGGCAGACCTTGAGCATCAACGGCGGCCTCTACTTCCACTGAGATCTTCAACAGTACGTGTCGCTTGTCCGACTCCGCTCAGCCGAATGCACCAACTAACCGATCCAATGGAGGATCCATGTCAGTCATCGCGGACCACGTCACATTTCTCGGTCTCGGAGCCATCGGCCTGCCCATGGCATTGCGGTTGCAACGTGCTGGATTCCACGTCACCGGTGTCGATCCGTTTCCCGAACCCAGGGATCGCGCTAGTGCAGAGGGTCTGTCGAATGCGGAGTCTCCGCTGTCGGCAAAGACGGCGGCAACGGTGATCGTCATGGTCGCCGACAGCACTCAGCTCGAACAGGCTCTCGAGGGCGACACACGGACTGGATCGCCGGGGCTGCTCGCCCTCATGTCACCAGATGCTGTGCTCGTCATCATGTCAACGGTGGGGCCCGATGCTGTCCGCCGCGCCTCCGTGCGGGCAGCGGAGTTCGGCATCGACGTCCTCGATGTTCCTGTCACTGGAGGCATCGCCGGAGTATTGGCCGGAACCCTGCGGATGCTCGCATCCGGCCCCAGCCATGTCCTCGAGTCACGGAGGGACGTGCTCGAGTCTCTCGGAACGGTCATCGGGTGCGGTGATCGCATCGGCGACGGACAATCTTTCAAGGCGGTGAATCAGCTTCTGTGCTCCGTCCACATCGTCGCCGCAGCGGAGGCGCTGTCGTTGGCGAAGAGATTAGGCCTTGACCAGGAGAACGTTCTCGGCGCGATGACGGCAGGGGCCGCCGATTCGTGGATGCTCGGCGATCGGGGACCACGAATGCTGGATGGCATCGATGCCCAAGTGGCAAGCGCGGTGAGCATCTTCGTCAAGGACACCGCCCTCGTCGCCGAGGTAGCCGACGGCCTCGACATCGACCTGGTGATGCTCCCTGTGGCGGCTCAGAAGTTCGCCGAGGCCGCCGAGCTCGGTCTTCTCCGCCGCGACGACTCACAAGTGATCCGAACCTACGATCCCTGACTTCGCCCGGTCACGTCCGTTGAGGAGCCTCGGAAGCCCGCGAATTCAGTCATGCGATGCCTTCGGGCCGCCCTCGTGTCGGATACCAGAGTCAGCGACCGCGCCACTCATAGGGGGTTTTGCTGACGAAGGCATGCACCGCATTATGGAAGTCCTCGGAACCGTAGATCCGCTGGACGATGTCCTCGTCATCAACGGAACCGCCGGATTCGGAAAGTCTGCGCACAACTTCCTTGACTGACCACATCGTCAACGGCGCATGCCCCTTGAGTGAGTTCGCCCATTCAGCTGTCGCCTCGGCGATGTCATCGGTAACGAGGCCGACGAAACCGGCGCCCAGAGCTTCGTCGGCGTCGATGAAGCGAGCGCGAAGCAGCATGTCGACTACGCGGGCACGTCCGAGCAACTCGATGAGCAGGCCAAGCGTGTCCGCGGACAAACAGTTGCCAAGCGTCCGCGCAATAGGCACTCCGAAGCGTGCTCGTGGTGAGGCGATGCGCACGTCAGCACAGGCCGCGATTCCGAGCCCTCCTCCAACGCAGTAGCCGTCGATTGCGGCGATAACCGGGACATTGACGGCACGGAGCCGGGTAAGCACCTCAGAAATCCGCTCCTCATATGCGACACCTGCAGCACCGTCGAATTCAATGAACTGTGCAATGTCAGTTCCCGCAACGAACGCCTTATCTCCCGCACCCTGCATGACCATCACGCGGATGGCATCGTCGGCATCTGCTCTCTCACATGCCTCGGCAAGTCCCATGTACATGTCCCACGTCATGGCATTGCGCGCCTCAGGACGGTTGAACGTGACTGTGAGGACACCGTCGGCTCTGTCGACGAGAAGAGCATCAGTCGTCTTCTCACGGTCTGGTGTGTGCGTCATCTAATTGCCTTCCCAATGCGGCTCTCAGTGTGATGTGGCGTGACCTTGATAAAAAGTTCGGGCGCTTCAGTGCGACTTGAGTTCGGCGAGTTCATCCGCAGTGAACCCGAGTTCGTCCAGCAGCGCATTGTCCGCACCGAGCGAGGGACCTGCCGGTCCCCGTCTTGCTGGTGTCCGCGACAAGCGCATGGGCGAGCCGATCTGCCGCACTGTTCCGGCAACCGGATGCTCGGAGTCCCAGAAGAAATCACGACTGGCAAGATGCTCGTCTGTGAACACCTGTGCATAGTCGCTGATCGGAGCACAGGGCACGCCCGCTTCGTTGAGAACTTCCACCACCTCATCCGTCGTCATCATTACGGTCTTCTCTTCGATGAGCGTGATCAGCGATTCTCTGTGAGTGAGCCTGTCATAAGATTCCTGGAACCGATCATCGGCGAGCAGTTCTTCGAGACCGAGAGCTTGACAGAACCTCTCCCAATTGCGCGCGGTGTTCGCGCCAATCGTCACGAATCCATCTGACGAGTGGACCGCCTGGTAAGGTGCCTGATTTTGGTGGGCCGAGCCGTTCGGACGGCCTACCTTCCCCTCGACGAAATACCCTGCTGCCTCCCAAACCGCGTAAGAGACCCCGCTTTCGAAAAGGGAGACATCGATGTATTGCCCTTTCCCCGATCGGTTCCGTTCGTAGAGCGCCGAGGTGAGTGCAAGCGCCACGTACATAGCAGAAGTGAGGTCACAAATCGGCACCCCAACTTTGGCCGGCGGCGAATCGGGTTGCCCAGTGATACTCATCAGACCGCTGCGCGCTTGCGCCATGATGTCCAGGCCGGCCAATTTCGCCAACGGCCCATCCTGCCCCCAACCGGAGGCTGAGGCGTAGATGATTCCGGGGTTTCGTTCTCGCACATTTTCATAGTCGACGCCGAGTCGCCCCATAACACCCGGTCGCATGTTCTCCACGACGACATCGGCTGTCTCAGCCAGCCTCATGAATGCTTCTCTCCCGACTTCAGTCTTCAAGTCAAGGGTGATCGATTCCTTATTTCGGTTGATGAGCATGTAAGGGGCGCTCTCCCCGTTTACGAAGGGCCCAGTGCTCCGAGTCTGATCGCCGCCCACTGGGTTCTCTATCTTGATCACCCGCGCGCCGAGGTCGGCCAACTGCATAGTGGCGAACGGGCCCGCCATAAAAACTCCAAGTTCAAGGACCGTCACTCCCGCAAGAGGTCCTGCCCCGTCAACAGTCGAATGGTTTCCGCTTCCACTCATGATTCTCTCCTCTGATCTTCGTCGATCCTCTAGGAATCACTAGTCCCGATTCGGGATAAGCCATTGATTTTGTCGTGTGATCCACGTTACAGTCTTCACACTACTGTATACAAAAGAGGATAGATCCGAAAGTGGCATCTCCGATTCCATCGCAACCAAGTCTGTCGACTCTGGCCCGGCGAGCACTCGAGCAGACGATCCTGGCAGGGAACTACATGCCAGGGGAACGCCTCGTCGAAGAACATCTGTGCGCAGAGCTCGGGATTTCTCGACCTCCGCTGCGTGAGGCGCTTAAGGAACTCGCACACACTGGACTTGTTGAACACGTCCCCCGCAAAGGCGTACGGATCATGTCGATCTCACAACACGACGTCTTTGAGATCGCCACTCTTCGACGCGAGCTCGAACGAATGGCTATGGCGCTGACGTTGCCGGAGCTCGACCCCAACAGGGTGGAGCGCTGCCGCGAAGCTCTCCGCACGATGGAGCGGATTGCTGATTCCGGAACAGAAGGAGAGATGGTCGCTGCCGGCTTCGAATTTCACTTCGCCGTCGTCGGTTTGGCAGGCCATGCACGGATTGAAACCACATATCGCGCGATGGCAATGCAGCTTCAGATGTGCATGGCGCTGAATAACCAGGCACGCCGTGAAATAGAGGACCTCGACGGCAATGTAGCCAGACATGCACGCATGCTCGATGTCATCCTCCGGCGTGACCCTGAAGAGATCGAGAACGAATTCGACGATCACGGCAACCTGTCGTTCCTCGTCGACACTGTTGATCAGCTCGAGGGAGCGTCGCCTGAATCCGATCGGTGGCTAGAGGAGGTGCGCGCAGCACTGTCTGCGACCGCTTAGTACCTGTTTTCGAGTCCTGCCGATTCGGGCATGTCCAAATTGTGCACCAATCAAATAGTTCGAACACCACGCAAGATTCTGTCAAGGGAGATAGAAATGTATTCGAAGAAACTGCTCACTGCCGCAGCCGTCACCGGGGCGCTGACATTGTCACTCAGCGCATGTGGGCAAGCGTCGGGGACAGCCGCCGGCGGGAGCTTTGAGCCTAAGGGCAACGTCACGATGATCGTGCCGTTCGCAGCAGGTGGTGGAAGTGACATCGCTGGCCGCGCCACAGCCTCGGGGTTGGAAGAGGTTACAGGCAAAACCATTACGGTGCAGAACATCGACGGCGGTTCGGGTGCCGTCGGTTATTCGGAGTTCCTTGGTCGTTCCGGTGACCCGAACTACCTACTCGC
The DNA here is from genome assembly GCF_057364765.1 of Brevibacterium sp. LAARM3_SD1. Taxonomy (NCBI): domain Bacteria; kingdom Bacillati; phylum Actinomycetota; class Actinomycetes; order Micrococcales; family Brevibacteriaceae; genus Brevibacterium; species Brevibacterium sp. LAARM3_SD1. The sequence continues at coordinate 156,571 of NZ_JBNFOL010000007.1, forward strand.
CACAGAGACGGCGATGCTCGCCCTTCCCGCGGTCCAGGACGTGGAGTTCACATATGAGAGCTTCACCCCGATCATGAAACTCGGCGATGACTACACTCTCATCGTCACGAAGGCAGACTCGAAGCTCAAAACCTGTTCTGACCTCACAGACAAGGGAGAAAAGGAGCGGACCGTTGTCGCGATATCTGGCGCAACGGGGCTCGACAACATCACGTTCACCCTTATGGAGAAGGCAACTAAGGCGAAGTTCGATCGCGTGCCCTTCGAATCCGGAGCTGAGGCAATCACTGCCGCTCTCGGCGGTCAGGTCGAAGCAATCTCGGTGAATCCCGGTGAAGTCTCAGGCCAACTGGAGTCTGGCGATCTCAAACCACTATGTGCTGCGGCTGACAAGCGCTACGAGTATCCCGAGCTGAAAGACATTCCGACTGCAAAAGAACAGGGAATCGACGTTGCATTCGCTCAGTTCCGCGGCGTTATCGCTCCAGGAGACATCCCCGAGGAGGCAAAGGAGTACTGGATCAAGAAAGCGAAGGAGTTCGAGAAGTCCGACGCGTATAAGACCTACATCGAAGACAACATGATGCAGCCAAATGCCGCCTACGGCGACGACTTCGCTACATACCTTTCTGAGAACGACAAAGAGCTGCGAGAAGCGATCGGAAAATGACAATGATCTCAGCTCAGCCACGAATCGTTCTCGTCCCTGGTGATCTCTCCGGTGTCGGGCCCGAACTCATGGCCCGACTTCTCGCCTCCCCTGCCAATCGTGACCGTGCGCGCCTGCTCGTCACAGCGACGGAGGCCGAGTTGGAATCTTTCGCTCACATGGCGGGAACGACGGTTCCGGACCGCGACGGCATAGAATTTCTCGGCACCACCTACCAGGGACCGGCCATCCCTGTCGGTGAGGTCAGCGTGGCCGCCGGGCAACGCGCTCTTGCCGACCTCTCCACCGCGGTCGACCTGTGTGCCGGCGGCGACGCGGACGGGGTGCTCTTCCTACCGCTGAACAAAGGGGCGATGGGCCAAGCCGGAATGACTGAGGAAGACGAACTGCGCTGGTTCGCCAAGCGGCTCAACTACGGCGGGTTCACCTCCGAACTCAACTTCATCGAATCGCTTGTCACGGCACGAGTCACCTCTCATGTTCCCGTAGCGGAGATCGCAGACGGCATCAGTGCTGGCAAGGTGCTCGAGACGATCGAGCTGCTCAATCGCGTTCTGTCTCAAACTCGCACGCCCAAACCGCGACTGGCAGTCTGCGCACTCAATCCACACGCCGGAGAGGGTGGAAAGTTCGGCAGAGAGGAGATCGACGACATCGCCCCGGCGATCGAGTTAGCTCGCTCCCGCGGAATCGACGTCGAAGGACCCTTCCCCTGCGATACGCTGTTCGCCCGGGCAGTCGGCGGTGATTACGACGGCGTGGTGACTATGTACCACGACCAGGGGCAGATCGCGATGAAGCTGCTCGGCTTCGACCAGGGAGTCACTGTCCACGGCGGAATACCGATTCCTATCGCCACTCCCGCCCACGGCACCGCTCACAACATCGTCGGCACAGGCAGAGTGGAGCTCGGGCCCAGCTCCCACGCTTTTGATCTCGCAGTGCTGATGGCCGCGAACGGTCGGAATGTGCCGAGCTCCGAAAGCGGCAGCGGCGCAGCAGATTCGGCCACCACTGCAGGGGTGGGAATCGGATGAGCGCGACAATAGGCACAGTTAAGAACCCTCCTCGGAACTCCCCCGACGTCGCTGACGTTGTTGGAACGTCGATTCTCGGCCTTGTCGGCGCCGGTGCCGCCATAATGGGCTTCGGGTACGGCCTCACAGCCGAAGGTGGCCAAGTCGGACCAGGGATGTTGCCGTTCCTCACCGGAGTGTTCATCTTCCTCGCATCAACTGCCGAGATCTTCCGCCTCTTCTTTGCCCGGGTGGGAACTTCCGGCGGTCGCATAATGTCTGCGGTCGAGGACATTGAGGCTCAAGCCGCGGAGTCAATTGATGCCGTCAGCGACTCCCGTTCCGTTCAAAGCGACGGTGACGACCTCGATACCTTCGGCCGAACTGAGAAGCAGCGCAATCGCGCCCCTTTCTACATATTCATCACGTTCGGAGTCGCGCTAGCGCTCATCCCTGTCGCCGGTCTCATCATCTCTCTGGCTGCAGCGATCCTCTTTCTCCTCCTCGTCGTCGAGAAGCAGAATGGTGGACCTCTGCTGCCACAACGATCGGCGCAGCTGTATTCGTCGATGTCGTTTTCGGGCTCGTGCTGTCGGTTCCACTGCCGACAGGAATGCTCGGACTGATCTGAGGAATTCCCATGATCGACAATCTCATGCTCGGGCTGGAAACCGCAGTCAGCCCCGAAAACCTCCTGTGGTGTTTTGTCGGAGTCCTCCTCGGCACCGTCATCGGGTTGCTCCCAGGGCTCGGTTCGACTACTGGCGTGGCGATTCTGTTGCCGGTGACGCTGGCGTTCGAACCTGTCACAGCCCTCATCATGTTGGCCGGAATCTACTACGGATCACAGTACGGTTCCTCAATCAGTTCGATTCTCATCTCTACCCCGGGCGACTCATCCAGCGTCGTTCTCACCCTCGATGGGTATCAGATGGCGAGAAAAGGACGAGCGGGTGCCGCGTTGGCAATCTCCGCTCTGGCTTCGTTCTTCGCCGCAATAGTCTCTCTTATCGGACTCATCGCCTTGGCACAGCCGATCGCGAAATTCGCGCTCAACTTCGGGCCAGCAGAGAATCTGGCGATCATCCTGCTGGGAATGGCGACAATCGTGTCCTTCGCCGGAGAGAACATACTGCGGGGCATCACTATGGCCGCTGCCGGCCTACTCGTATCAATGGTCGGGGTGGCTTCCGGGTTCTCCACAGCGCGGTTCACCTTCGGCAGCGTCAACCTCCTTTCGGGACTTGATTTCGTTGCCGTGATGATCGGAATCTTCGCCGTTGGTGAAGTTCTTCACCAGATCCGCCGAGGCGGTGAGAAACCCATTCGTGCAGGTTTCAAGGACCTGCTGGTCACCAAGGACGAACTCGCTCGAGCCGCTCCCGCAACAGCACGCGGGACAGCTCTCGGCTTCTCCGTCGGGGTTCTCCCCGGTGCAGGTGCCACCTTGGCTACGTTCCTGGCCTACGGAGTTGAGAAGCAGGTGAGCCGGTTCCGACATCTCATCGGAAAAGGTGCGCCTGAGGCAGTCGCGTCCCCGGAAGCCGCGAATAACTCCGCTACCAACGCGAGCTTCATTCCTACCCTGGCTCTCGGTATTCCCGGAAGCGGGACAACCGCGGTCCTCCTGGGCGCTTTTGTCATCTTCGGGCTCCAGCCCGGCCCACTGCTGTTCCAGCAGGAACCCGACCTCGTGTGGGGGCTGCTTGTCAGCTTCTTCTTCGGCAATCTCATTCTGCTCGTACTCAATCTCCCGATGGCTCCTGTCTTCGCTCAGATCCTGCGGATCCCATACGTCTTCCTCTACCCGATCGTGCTGATGATGAGCTTCGTCGGTGCGTTCGCCTTGGGAAATAACACATTCACACTGTGGGTCGTGTTTTTCGCTGGATTACTTGGGTACTTCATGAAGCGGTTCGATTTCCCAGCCGCTCCGTTCGTCCTCGGCCTGGTCCTAGGCCCTCTGCTCGAAAAGTACTTAGTCCAGACCTCGGCGATGGGAGACGGCAATCTACTGATCATGTTCCAACGACCGCTATCGCTCGTCCTTACCGTTGCAGCACTCATCGCATTGGCATATCCGCTGGTCGGCGCCGTTGTGCGCAATCTCAAGACGCGAAAGGCAGACGCTGCGAGCAAGGAGAAGGTCGCGCAGTAGTCACATCAGCTCTTCAATATCTGTGGAATCGTCGGCCCATGCGACGGTTCCACAGGCTCGCCGTCCTATATTCAGACGTGAACCCAACGGCGCATCTTCGGAAGCCACCTACACGCCATTTCAAAGTCGACAAAGATAACGAGACTGGTGGCCACCAACGGCAATGGAACACTGAACGCAATAGCAGCGCGGACAACCACCGCCGAGATCTCGACAGTCACCGAGGCGGTCACCGCCGCCACCGGGTGGCAACGACGGCACCGGGGCCCTGACCGACCAAGCCTTTAGAGACGGTCCCGACGATAAACGACGTGCCACCCGTCGTCGATCGAGTTGTCAGGCGGGATGTGGCCCTCTGCGATGCGCTCATATCCTGCAGCGAACAGCGCCCTCCACGACGCCGGATTCCCAGCGATCACCGGCACAATGATCGCCGAGGCGGCCGGGCAGTCAGCGAAGCAGAGCTCGGTGAACTCCCGGATCATCCGTGTGCCGAAGCCCTTGCCTGTCGCAGCGACCTCGCCGATGAAATAGTCGATCGTCAACGCATCCCGAGGGGCGTCAGCCATGAGTTCGCGTTGCTCGTCCGCGTAGTCCCAGATTGCGCTCCGATGGATGAAGCCGACCGGCACCCCCGCGTCCTCGACGATGAAGTCATCCGAAGCTTCCGTCCCATCGACGCTGCCACCGAAGTCCCGTTCGATCGCTTCCGGAGTCGTCTCGTGATTCCAAAAGCGGGCAACGTGGGGCGAGCCTAGCCATCGCGCGAGCAGCGGAAAGTCAGCCCTGGTAGTCCGTCGGAATTCCACGTGTCCTCGCGGTCGGCGTCAACAACCGCCGTGCTGCCTCACATCTCTTCGTGAGTGAGCGGATCCCGGTCCTTCATGCGACCGCGCTCGAGTCCGGAGATCGCCGCCACCTCGGCGGGGGTGAGTTCGAGCTCGAAGACATCGGCGTTGAGGCGCTGACGCTCCGGGTTCGCGGATTTCGGGATCGGGATGCTGCCGATCTCGATATGCCAGCGCAGAACGACCTGGGCCGGGGTCACGCCATGGGCGGCGGCCGCCTCGGCGATGGGGGCTTCGTCGAACAGTCCCTGGTCACGGTAGAGCGGGGACCAGCTCTCGGTCTGCACACCGATGGAGCGGTGGAAGGCCACAAGCTCGGTCTGCGGGAAATACGGATGAAGCTCGACCTGGTTGACGGCCGGGGTGACCCCGGTCTTCTCGACGAGCTCCGTGAGCATCTCCTCGGTGAAGTTCGAGACGCCGATGGACTTCACGAGCCCGCGTTCGCGCAGTTCGATGAGCCCGCGCCAGGTGTCGACGTACTTGCCGACGCTGGGATTGGGCCAGTGGATGAGGTGGAGGTCGAGATAGTCGAGCCCGAGCCGGGCCAGGGATCCTCGGTGCTCGCGATCGCCTCGTCGAAGCCGTGGTGACGGCCGGGGATCTTCGAGGTGACGAACAGTTCCTCGCGCGGTACGGAGACGTTGGCGATGGCCTGACCGACCTCGCGTTCGTTCTCGTAATTCACCGCGGTGTCGAGCAGGCGGTAGCCGACATTGTCGACGGCACCCACGATGGCGTCGACCCCCTCGTCGCCCTTCATCGCGTAGATGCCGAGCCCGAGCTGCGGGATCGCACGTCCGTCGTTGAGGTCGAGGGTGGGGATCGGTGAATTCTGTGCCGGGGTATTCGCAGAGGTCGTCATGAGCTCAGCCTATGACCACCGAGGCGGCGCTGGCCAGGGTGGTCACTCCTCGATCCCGAGCGTTTTGATCAACCTCGCCGAGGCGGTGCCGCGGTACGAATCGATGATCAGTTCTCGCATCTCCTTGTCATCGAGATCGGCAATCTCGAGACCGACCCAGCCCGAGGGGCCCAGGTACATCGGGACGAAGGAATCCGAACGTTCGAGCACCACCTCGGCGTCCATGGGGTCGAGCAGGACGAGCAGTGCCCGCGGGTGCTGCACCATCTCCCCCGATGCGAGCTTCTCTGTGCCGCCGTAGTGGGCGAAGATCTTCTTCGTGAAGAAGGCCGGTCTGCCGTGCGAGATCTTTTCCTGCGCTTCCGGCAGGCTGAGCGCGATCGCGCGGACTCGCTCGAGCATCGGATCGTCGTCGTCGAACATCTGCGAATGCGCCATGAGTCAACGGTACGCCCCGGCGGGTGGGGATGGGATGGGTTTGGAGCGGGTTGTCGATTCCAGCCTGACCCGTCGAACCGATGAGACACTGCTTCAGACGATGAGCCCCACGGGATCCTTCCCCGCGAGAACATCGATGACGGCTTGGGCCGCGCCCAACCCGGCGCGTTCGCGCACCTCGACGGTCTGACCGGCCAGGTGGGAGGTGATCCAGACGTTGTCGAAGCTGCGCAGCGGGTCGTCTGCGGTCATCGGTTCGGCTTCGAGGACGTCGAGAGCGGCGCCGGCGATTTGTTCGTGGTCGAGGGCGTCGACGAGGGCCGCCTCAGAGAGCATGTCACGGGTGATCGGTTCACTCACTGTCGCCGGGACCCAGGTAATCGGTGGTGATGACGATGCGACGGCTCATGATGGCGAGCCTATCGCGGGCTTCACTTGAGTGCGCCGAGCACCTCGTTGAGCGCCTCGGTGGCGGAGGGGTGGGTGTATATCGTGTCGCGCAGCTCGGTTGCGGTGACGTCGTGACGCATCGCGAGCGCCACGGTGTTGATGACCTCCTGCGAGTGCACGTGGACGAGGGCCGCGCCGAGGATGAGATCGGTCTTCGCGTCGACGACGAACTTGACGATTCCTCGCGGGTCGCCTTCGATCTTCGCCCGCGGTGCCGCGGCGATATCGGCCTGGAGCTTCGCTCGACCTTGATCTCATAGCCTTCGTCGTGAGCGGCTTTCTCGGTCAAGCCGACGCGGGCGACGGGCGGGGTGAGGAACATCGTGTACGGCACGGATCCGCGGTCCTTCGTCGACCGTTTGCCCTCACCAAGCAGCTGGTCGGCGAGGATCCGATTGTCGTCGAGCGAGATGTAGGTGAACATCGGTCCGCCGTTGACATCACCGAACGCGTAGACGCCTTCGGCGGAGGTGCGCAGGTGCTCGTCGGTGACGATGAACCCGCGGTCGTCGGTGTCGATGCCGGCCTTCTCGAGGCCGAGGTCCGCGGTCGCGGGTTTGCGTCCGACGGCCAGGAGGACCGCCTCGGCGTCGATGGCCTTCGTTTCTCCGCCGACCTCATAGGTCACGGTCGCGGCGTCGGCGCCGTCGTTGACTGCAGTGACGGAGGCGTCGTTGACGATGGTGACTCCGTCGTCGGCGAGGGCTTGGGCGACCACCTCAGCGACGTCGTCGTCTTCGTTCGCTAGCGGGCGGGGTCCGCGGTCGAGGACGGTGACCTGCGAGCCGAAGTGGGCGAACATCGATCCGAACTCGAGTCCGATGTACCCGCCGCCGACGATGACGAGGCGTTTCGGGAACGGGTCGACGTGCTGCAGCGATTCGGAGTCGTGGATGCGGCCGCCGAGCTGGGCACCGTCGATGGGTGGGATGTTCGCGACGGATCCGGTGTTGACGATGACGGTGTCGGCGGTGATCGTCATGGTGTCGGCGCCGCCGGTGACGCGGACCTCGCGTTCGCCGGTGAACTCGGCGCGGCCGCTCACCAGCAGCACTGAATCGAGGTCGGCGAGCATCGAGTGGTTCTTCTTCCGCATCGCCCCGGTCAGGGTGTCGCGACGTTTGACGGCTTTCGCGAAGTATTCGTCGACGTCGTCATCGGCGCGTTTGTTCTCGGCGTCGTGGACGAGGATCTTCGTGGGGATGCAGGCGATGTTGATGCAGGAGCCGCCGATCATCATCTCCGACTGTTCGACGACGGCGACCTTCTTGCCGGCGCGGGCCATGGTCCCGGCCAGAGTCTTGCCGCCTTTGCCCCAGCCGATGACGAGGAGGTCGACGTGTTCGGTGTGGTCGGCGCCGGAGACCGCAGTTCCGGTGGCTGCTGATGTCTCGGTCGAGGTGGTCTTGCCTGCCATGGTCTGCGTAGTCATGCGCTGTCTTCTCTCGTCGGTGTCTGTCACTCTACTCGCCCTTTATTACTACGTGACGACGCACACACGTGCGAGCAGGTGTGCCGTTGGGGTCC